>NZ_FQVH01000088.1 GCF_900129075.1 Caldanaerobius fijiensis DSM 17918 | reverse complement strand
CAACCGCTGGTACAAGCTGCTGCCGTCCCAGTCGGCGCAGGAAATCCTGGGTGAGCAGGACGATTCCTATCGTTCATGGTTTTCCCATCGAAAAAGTGGTGATAAAAAAGCCCATCCACCGGGATTCAGAAAAAAAGATACCATCAGCACCGTAACGTTTAAGCAAAGTGCTTTTGAACTGCTACCCGATAAAAGGGTGCGGCTGAGGTTGCCCAGAACTTATGCCAGAAGAGAATTAATTCTGGAGTACCAACTTCAACCGGACATCGTGCTCGGTAAGGTGCAGCAGGTCAAGCTGATATACGAACCGAGAACGGGCGACTGGTACCTGCATATCATCCACAAAGTTCCGATTGAGTACCGTGAAACCGGCAATATCATGGCGATTGACCTGGGGATTGTAAACATAGCAGCAGGATTTATCACCGATGGTTTTTCCTTCATCGTACCCGGTGGTGAACTTCTGGCTCTCGACCGATACTTTCAGAAAGAAAAAGCCAAGTGTACCAAGTCCGATAGCAAGCGTTGCATCAGATTAAATATCAAATGGGGCAGACAGCGAAATCACTACCTGCACGTTCTGACCAGATGGCTGGTTAACCTGTCGGTTGCCCACAACGTTTCCACGATTGTGGTAGGCGAATTAAAAGGTATTCGCGAGGACAAAAACTGGGGAGATGCGGGCAACCAAAAGCTTCATGAATGGCCATTTGGTAGAATAATAGAGCTGCTCACCTATAAGGCAGCTCTTGCAGGGATACGGGTGATAAAGGTATCGGAGAGAAGTACGAGCACCACATGTCCGTTATGCGGTAAGAGGGAGAAAGAAGCCCGTATATACCGCGGGTTGTTTGTTCACTGCGATAAAGTGTTCAATGCGGATGTGGTGGGAGCGTATAACATTTTGCAGAGGTATCTCCGTGAGACTGGAGCGGCTGTGCCGATTCAGTCAGGAGTAGTGGGCGCGCTGGCACGCCCTGCGGTCAACCTGTTTGTGTGGAGAAAAACCACA
>NZ_FQVH01000087.1 GCF_900129075.1 Caldanaerobius fijiensis DSM 17918 | reverse complement strand
CTGCTTATATTTTAGCACATATTCTCTTTGCCCGCTGAATTCCGGCTTTCATCTCTTCAATGAATTGGAGAGGATTCCCGCCGGTTCTTCCTAAAGTATTTGCGCCTGTTTATCAAGACAATCACCCTTTAAATTTTTTATGATGCACTTGAGAGGTGCAGGTCTGCCTAAAATATATCCCTGGGCATATTTCACACCTAGATCTTTGATCACGTGAAGTTCATCTTGAGTTTCTATTTTTTCTGCGATGAGATCAGCGTTATTCTCGAAAAGATTTAATAGGCTTTTTATAACCCGCTGTTTCCGGCTGTCTTTTGTAAGGTCGTTTATGTAATACCCATCCAGTTTTACAAAATCAGGATTGAGGTCACACCAGTGCCTTAAAGAGGAATAACCTGTGCCCATGTCGTCGATGGCGATTTTTACTCCGCGATGGTGCAATTCGCTCACAATGTATTTAAGAGCAGACCAATTGGCAATTGGTTCTATTTCTGATAGTTCCAGAACGATCGGGACAGGGAGGTCTATATGGTTATCCCACCACCGGATAAAGTTTTTGTTGAGCAGTGTAGATGGGAGGATGTTTACAAACAGTGTGTTCAACATAGAATTGGCGTTTTTTATGGCTAGTTGTAGAGAGTGTATGTCCAGTTTAAGGCTGATACCTGCCCTTTTAGCGTATTTAAAAAGGTCCTGAGGGGATACATATATGTGTAGGACCCACTATATTGCCTGTATCTAATCGAAAAATAGGCTGATACCAATGGATTATATGGTAATTCATGATGCTTTTCTCTCCTTGATATAAGATTTTTAAAATACATAAAATTTTTTAAGAAACAAAATAAAGATTTTGTTACATTTGATACGCTGAACTCTATGCTATTTGGGATTCATATGAGGTTGCCCGTGAGATATAAAAGCCAAACACCATCTTTTTTGGGGATAGGAAATAAAATAATTATTAACTGCCAACTTGATTTATTTGAGGTGTTGTGATTTTATGTGAATTGTTGTATATTTATATTAACAAGACAAGCGGTGTAATGTCAAGTGGTATTTTTTGGAACCTTGAAAAATAAAGGCCTCAAAAACTCTAAAAAAGACAACACTTAATAAACCCAC
>NZ_FQVH01000086.1 GCF_900129075.1 Caldanaerobius fijiensis DSM 17918 | reverse complement strand
CGCATTCGACAAAGCCGGAATACCGTACGATGCGCAGCACGGCGTCTACATGATCGGCTTTGCAAGAGGTACGGATGCGGTTGTAAACGGCACCGTTAACTGGGACCCTGCAAAAGGGCTGAACTATGTAACCGGCACCGATTGGGCTAAAACCCTTTCTATCACTATGGCAGCAAATATGTTAACCACGAATCAAAACGGCAATACAAAAATAGTGGGGACAATAAACTATGACAACCCCAACTACAAAAAACAGCTGGATGCCTTTAACACACTTTACGATATGTTTGCCAAATCACTTTCACCGCAGACATGGGAATATATGGGCCAGGATATATACATGCGGGATTTGCTGAACTGGGTTGAACAAAATAAAAACGATCCGAAAGTTCAACAATATTATACAGATTTTCAGAACGCAATAGTGAGGCTTACGAACAACGGCCAGGCGTCGTTTATACTGCCGCCGGATAATCCTTCGCAACAGCCGACACCGCAGCCTCAAAATGACAGCAATCCAACACCACCGCAGGACAATAATCCTCCGAACAATCCGCCTTCATCAAACGGCAATCCGCAGCCACCCGTACAGCCGACACCGCCGCCTATGGTGCAGCAACCTACAGCAGACGATGTCCATGCAACTATAACCATAACGAAGACGCCGACATACGTTTACACGAAATGGCATAAGGACGTGAACAACGTGCCTGCACATATGACCATCACGATAAGCTGGCAGAACGTCAGGGTGGGAAGCATAGTGGATATGCCCGACGGACCGACGGAAGTCACAACTCCCGCAACGGTAACGGATGTGGTTGCGCTGCACGATATACACAGGTACACAAACAACGTGCCGGATGAGTACAACTGGCAGACAATATATCCGGTCGATACACAGCTGGATTTGGCACACAACAAAGCAACGTTCACCTTTGAGTACCCGAAACCAGGCCAACCCGATTCGACGATATACTTCAAAGTGTATCTGAACGGCACGAACAAGTATTTCTGTGTGTACGTGAAGGTGCCCGTGAACGGATACGGTGTGAGCTTCTATCAGGACAGCACGAAGACAGATCCGGGCTTTGACAAGTCCATGAAAGACAGCGAGACGATTTCATTCTGAGGAGCAGGGTAAAACCTGCTCTTTTTTTTTT
>NZ_FQVH01000085.1 GCF_900129075.1 Caldanaerobius fijiensis DSM 17918 | reverse complement strand
TTCTTCTCCTTCATCATTCCACCAGCTGTCATAAGGTTCCAAAATAGAATAAAGTTTCTCCATCTTTATACCTCCCATAAATTTATTCAAAGGCCGTAAAACAGGATTTTGACTCAATCTTTCTAGCTTGATCATTGTATCCAGTCTCTCTACAGAAATTTGAACTTAGCAAAAAAAAAGCGTGATTTAACCGTTCTTTGCGATATTGCTGCTTGTATTTTCGTTTCTTGACTCCTTTCCAGCACTGGCAAAGAGCATATATATTGCATCTTTGAATGTACTGCTGTAGCTTGGGTCAACCATCTGTTTGTACTGTCGAGAAGTATCATTAAGGCAAATTAACTTTAATTCGACCTGTTCCTGCTCGTTTCCAGCAGCAAACCGTACGATCTTTTCTATTTCTTTGTTAAGCTTCTCATCGGCACCTCTGTGTATATACACTGGAATAACTGCCAGCATTTGTCCTTTTCGATTTTTAACTGTTAAGACTCCGTCGATCGAACCGTATTGCTTTTTGTACTCTCTATACTGTCGATATTCTATGAAAATCAGCGTCAACAAAATTCCGATCAAAGAAAATGAAACTACTTCAAACACGGTGAACATTACGTTAAATATCGCGTTTTGATAGTTGACTGAAATTACGGCCGGGAAAATCCACTGCATTTAATATTCTCCTTTCCTTTTTACTTGTCATCATCCAATAGCATTATACAACTTTCCAATGAAATTTTCCGAAATTCAGAGATGTCTGCAAAAAAATCAAGAAAGGCGGAAAAAACCCGGCCTTTAGCGATGGAATCTGTAATTGTCTCTGCGTATCTTCATCCAAATAGGCAAGTTGTTCACCAGCTTTGGATGACAGCTTACCTTCTTCAACAAACTTTTGGAGTTCGGGTATGAGATCATTGAGTTTCTTAATTTGCTGATAGCGACTTATACCAATGCCTATATCACTCGATAGCTCTCTTTGTGTCTTTTGAGGGCAAGTTCCACCCGGTGTAACTTGATATCCTAATTTTTGTAAATTATCTCTATAGCCACCGTGCTTAATCCCGTATATCCTCTCCAGCTCCAGAATGCACCTTGCGGTCTTCATCGGGCTCAAGTTACCTATTCCTCTCTGCCTCAGGTTTGTCTCAATCAAATCCTTCAGCATCAAGTCCTCTGCCGTCATCCCGTCTTTGTCCTGATACTCCCTTATCTCGCACGGCACTTTCTT
>NZ_FQVH01000084.1 GCF_900129075.1 Caldanaerobius fijiensis DSM 17918 | reverse complement strand
AGGTCAAGGCCTCGACCTATTAGTACTTACCAGCTTAAAGCATTTCTGCTCTTACACCTTAAGCCTATCTACCTCGTCTTCTTCGAGGGGTCTTACTACCTTTACGGTATGGGAAATCTTATCTTGAGGCGTGCTTCACGCTTAGATGCTTTCAGCGTTTATCACTCCCGGACTTGGCTTCCCAGCCGTGCAGTTGGCACTGCAACTGGTTCACCATCGGTCCGTCCTTTCCGGTCCTCTCGTACTAGGAAAGGCTCCTCTCAAATTTCCTGCGCCCGCGACGGATAGGGACCGAACTGTCTCACGACGTTCTGAACCCAGCTCGCGTACCGCTTTAATGGGCGAACAGCCCAACCCTTGGGACCTACTTCAGCCCCAGGATGCGATGAGCCGACATCGAGGTGCCAAACCTCCCCGTCGATGTGGACTCTTGGGGGAGATCAGCCTGTTATCCCCGGGGTAGCTTTTATCCGTTGCGCGATGGCTATTCCACTCTATACCACCGGATCACTAAGCCCTACTTTCGTACCTGCTCGTCTCGTCTGACTCGCAGTTAAGCTACCTTCTGCCTTTGCACTCTTCGCGCGATTCCTATCCGCGCTGAGGTAACCTTTGGGCGCCTCCGTTACCCTTTAGGAGGCGACCGCCCCAGTCAAACTGCCCAACTGCCAGTGTCCCATAGCCGGCTCCACGGCCTACGGTTAGAACCTCAATATATACAGAGTGGTATCCCACCGGCGACTCCGGTAATGCTGGCGCACTACCTTCTCTGTCTCCCACCTATCCTGTACAGTATATATCGAAGTCCAGTGACAGCCTACAGTAAAGCTCCACGGGGTCTTTCTGTCCTGTCGCGGGTAATGAGCATCTTCACTCATACTACAATTTCACCGGGCCCCTTGTTGAGACAGCGCCCAAGTCGTTACGCCTTTCGTGCAGGTCGGAACTTACCCGACAAGGAATTTCGCTACCTTAGGACCGTTATAGTTACGGCCGCCGTTTACTGGGGCTTAAGTTCGGAGCTTTCACCCCTCCCCTTAACCTTCCAGCACCGGGCAGGCGTCAGCACCTATACTTCGTCTTCCGACTTCGCAGATACCTGTGTTTTTGGTAAACAGTCGCTTGGGCCTCTTCTCTGCGGCCTTTCGGCACTCCTTCTCCCGAAGTTACGGAGTCTTTTTGCCGAGTTCCTTAACAAGGGTTCTCCCGCTCGTCTGTGGATTCTCTCCTCGCCTACCTGTGTCGGTTTGCGGTACGGGCACCTCGTCCAATTTAGCGGCTTTTCTCGGCGGCTCCTTCCTCTGCTTCGCCT
>NZ_FQVH01000083.1 GCF_900129075.1 Caldanaerobius fijiensis DSM 17918 | reverse complement strand
TATACTAAGAAATGGGTTAAATAAAATGTTAATTGATTCTTATCAAGAAAGAGCATGAAATTAATCTAAATACACAAAATATTTTTCACTCCCTTTTTCTCATATTACAACCTGTTCCAAAAAACTTACAAGCTCGTTGAACGTTGTCACTTGATACAAGCCGTCTATATGTGGTTTGTACCTGCTTATTATGCTGTCGCCTGTATCCCATTTGCTTTGCTTTTCGGGATTTAACCACAGCACTGTCTTTGCACGTTTTTTAATCTGATAAAGATACTCGAGACCCGACTCGTTTTTGTTGTTTCTCGCGTCGCCCAATATGATGACTACAGTATGTCTGTCTACAAAACCCAGATACTTGTCGCAAAACTGTCTGAAAGCTCTATTATAGTCCGAATATGCCCTGTATGATATGTTCGCTGCGCTTGTAGCAAGTTTTGAAGCTTCTTTCAATGGATATCTCGTCATATACTCCGTTATATCATCTATATCTCCTACAAACACGTACGATTTTACCCCATCGACAAACACACTTGAAAGTTCATAGATGAACTGCAGAAAAAACTGCGCATATTTAATTACGGACCCTGAAACGTCCAATATGCATACAATCCTTGTTTTTTTGACGATTGGTTTTTTATAGTACAACTTGAACGGCACTCCGAAGGTTTGAACGCTCTTTTGCACCGTCTTTTTGAAATCAAACTGCTTACTTTTTGCTTGCTTCATACTTCTTGATATTCTTGTCCTGAACTTCGCTGAGTTTAAGCGGATGTATTTACTCAAACGCTCATATTCTTCTTCTGATAATGATGTTATTGACTTATCCGCAATTTCGTTAATCATTTTTACCGCCCTGTATCCCGTAAAAAATTCCGGTCTGTGTTGCTCTGTTAATAGCTTTTCTATTTCTTCCAGTCGCTTTGCTCTTTCCTTTAATTCCTTTTTAACTTTTTCGTTGACTTTCGTAAACACATCAGCGGCCTTAATGCACAATTTATTGAACAAAAAAGCAGTAGCCGCAGTCTCCACCTATAACAATGTTTAGGTGGAGCAAGGCATCATCACTGCTAATCTGATGGAGTATTCTGCTTTTGTATGCTATAATTGTACTAGAAGAAAAATTTGTAAAGCTGGTGTTGGCATGAAATGTATAAAAACTGTAAAATTCAAAATCAAAATAACGGACAAATCCTTTGGTGATACCATATCCATATACAACAAAGCATTGTCTTACATAATCAACGTGGTCAATAACGAATGGGATTTCATATCAACACTATCAACGGCAAAAGAGCAGTTAAACTACACAGAAAA
>NZ_FQVH01000082.1 GCF_900129075.1 Caldanaerobius fijiensis DSM 17918 | reverse complement strand
ATACTAAGAAATGGGTTAAATAAAATGTTAATTGATTCTTATCAAGAAAGAGCATGAAATTAATCTAAATACACAAAATATTTTTCACTCCCTTAGCTTGTAGTGAATTAATATACGATGTTATAAAATTAACAAATTCTTTATCGGTATATTTAGTCATAGATTTCATACCAAACCATGAATCGCCATGGGAAAATAAAGGTATAATATAATTATTATCGTTTGTTGATACATATACAAAGTCTTGTTCAAGCGTTGTAAATATTAATATATTGTTTGCATTGTCTATACCTACATTTTCAATTACTTTAGCTAATTTATTTGAGTCACTTAATATATCGCATATTTCTGGAGAGGAATTGGTATTTACTTCTACAACTTTAAGGTTATTATCAGCTGTTGTTTTATCAATTAATGCACTAGAAATTGGCAAATTAGTTCCATCTGTTTCATGAAGATATATCGGAAATTTCCAACTGTACCTTGAATTTAATATTTGATTATATAAATCAACGTTATTTATTGGTGGGATTAAATGGTATTCTTTAAAAATATTGCCATATATTATCTCATTTATATTATTTATTTTTTTATTTTTTTCTTTCAAAATATGATTGACATTTTGGCTAATAAATACCTCTTCTTTAGGGTTTATTTTTGAATGGACTTGTGCATATAATACTGATTCTTTTTCTGATGAATAGTTAACAGATTGTTTGTCAATTATATTCTTTAACGGTATTGTAGCAGAAACTATATTTAAAACTGACAATATTAATATTAAGAGTAATAAAAAAGTAAATATTTTAAATTTCATAATAATTACCTTCTTTCTTAAATTATGAATTTATTACTGTTCTAGTCCAGTAATAATCTGGGTTATCTTTGAAGTAATCATAATCTATAGTCTTTTGTCCAGATGCTGGATCATTAATAGATAATTTATTAATAGTTTCGTCATATGCATATATTAAAACTTCATGAAACGCTGGGGCACCCCTTTGGACAGTTTGACTTATAATAGGCACGAGATTATTTAGTTGATATAATACTGCTGTTTTACTCAAATATGAATTATACAAATGTGTGTTCCAAATCCCTTGTGTTATCCACTTTCCATTTGTCATTTCTTTTATTGTGGCACTCATATATTGATCATCACTCCGATATGGGTCACCAGGAAAAGCATCAAGCTGTATATCTGCTTGCCTGTTTTTTGTATCACCATTAAAATAAGATGCTGCCATAGTAACACAAGTTGACCAACATGTTAAATCTGATGGTTGACGATATACAGGTACATAACCTATAGAAGCATAGGTATATGCATAAGATGTAATTGGCTGTATTATCAAAATAATACAAAACAAGATAGAGAGAACCATTTTTGTTTTATTCAATTAAATAACCCCCTCGTATAATATGATTTGTAATCAACCAAAAAGGTCGACCTTTAACAAGATTAATAAAGATCTTTGATATTTAAATATTGTTTCTTTAAA
>NZ_FQVH01000081.1 GCF_900129075.1 Caldanaerobius fijiensis DSM 17918 | reverse complement strand
TATACTAAGAAATGGGTTAAATAAAATGTTAATTGATTCTTATCAAGAAAGAGCATGAAATTAATCTAAATACACAAAATATTTTTCACTCCCTAAAATAGAGGGATTATCCCTCTTATTTTATTACCCTTTCCCTTATTTCTCCTAAAAGCTTTTTTACCATGTCTTCTATCTCATCCCGCACTTTTCTGAACTTACCCATTATCTCGTCCTCTGTGCCAGTGGCTTTTGCAGGATCTTCCAACCCCCAATGTATGCTTTTAACGGATGGCGGCAACACCGGGCACTTATCTCTTGCATCACCGCAAAGGGTTATTACATAATCGGACTTAAATAGCACTGCTTCATCTATGAGTTTGGACTCATGCCTGGATATATCTATGCCCTTTTCTGCCATGACTGCGATGGCCCTGGGGTTGACACCATGGGCTTCCACGCCCCCGCTGTACACCTCTATAATATCACTACCATAATGTCGAGCAAAGCCTTCAGCCATCTGGCTTCTACATGAATTACCTGTACAGATAAAATATACGATTTTTTTTCGACTCATCCCAAAACCTCCGTGTGGCGAGACATTTTTTTAAATCTACAAAGAGATGTATAACCGCATTTTTTAATATAATCTATACCTTTATCAAACATATAGCCAACGTGCTCAGGATAGTGAGCATCTGAATCTAAAATAACAGGAACACCGTATTTTAGAAGAATCTCCAGAAACGCCTGTGATGGATACATCTCCCCTACAGGCTTTCTTAGCCCTGCTGTACTCACCTCTACACACTGTCCATTTTCTGCTATTACCTTTGCAACATCCTCGTAAAGCTCCGCTATATCTACACCGGGCCTGTATCCAAAAACCTTTATGACATCAGGATGCCCCAAAAAGCTGAATATCCTGCTCTTAGCCGCCTGCTTTAATATATCAAAATACCTTTTATAGGCGTCATAAACATCTTTGTTTTCCCAATCCTTTTGATCGAGATCAATTCCCCAATCCCCTAACCAGTGGACTGAACCAATGACATAATCAAAAGGATACTGTTTAACAAATTCTCTAATCTCTTCTTCTTTCTCCGGTATGTAATCCAGCTCAATGCCTAATTTCACAGGAAAACCTTGATTTTTTGCTTCCTCTATAAGCTCAATATACTCGTCGATATCCTGTCCGCTGTATTCCCTAACCCATTTCCCCCTATATCCATCGCTATGGATCAAATGATATGCCTGTTTAAACCTGTAGCCATGTTCTGAAAACCCGATTTCTCCTACATTGTTTCTCTGTCCCTGCTCAATAAATTTCTTCAACCATTCTATAGTGTAAGGCCCGTTTTCAAGGTGTACGTGATAATCCCAATACTGCATCTACAAACCCCCAGTTTAGTTTCATTTATCTTGATTAGGTTAATGATAGCAGTGAAGCAAATGCTTCACAATAATAGAATAGCAAAAAACTCAATAACTTACCAGTACCTTATGTTTTGTAACAGTGAACCTACTCCATCCTATAGAGGATGGAGCTTCCTACTTCATTGACCGTTGCCTGCTGTTGTCCACAACAGGTCTTCCACGATCTCCACAG
>NZ_FQVH01000080.1 GCF_900129075.1 Caldanaerobius fijiensis DSM 17918 | reverse complement strand
CAAGCAGTAGGATAATCGCAACTACCGTTATCTTTTTAGCCTTTGACATGCCGCTTCTCACCTCCCATAAAAAAGGCACGCCTGAATGCCTTACGCAATTCAAGCGTGCCTGTGAGACGGATATATACTACTTGACGAAATATTTTTACAAATCTTCCGGTTTTTCTATGTCAAATATGTCATCCGTTATCTTTTCCAAAATTTCATTATCAGCACTTTTTATTAATTCCTCGTACTTTCTTGGAAACTCCTTGAACTTTCTATTAAAAAGTTTTAGCACTACTTCTGTTTTGCCTTTCTCTATGCCCTTCTCTATACCTTTCTCCATAATCATCTTATAGGATGACAGCTCTTCCAATTTTAACACTTTTTCCACCTCCTCAAAAATTTTCTTTATAACTTCTTTGCTGTAGGCTATACCTGAAAGCAGTTCCGCTCTGAACAGTATCGTCCTTTTTTCATCCACGTCCACAGGTGCATCTTTGATTAGGTCCACGCACATCTTGAGATACTTCTCTCCTGCTTCAGCCCTTTTCTTTCTGTCAACTATCGGCAAAAGTGAATATAAATCAAAGTAGTTCGTCTCCGCTATATCCGAAAATCTGATTTCACCTATGTCTATTATCCTGTACCTGTAATCGAGTTTATTATCCCCCACCGTATAGTTAATCCCGTTATCCATTTTTGCTTTATCCTTGCCTATATACAGTACCACCTGATACGGCTTGAGTTTGTGCTTCTCCATTATCTCCAATGCGTATCGCAGCATCCTACACGGCATCATTTTGTCGTTTTCGGACTGAAACTCTATATGAACGGCAATCTCTCCCGTATCCGTGTCACACTTGAATGTCATATCGCTGTCCCTGCGCTCCACTTTGACAAATTCTATATTGAGTTCTTCCAGTTTCTTGAGGCTTATACCCGTTAAATATACGATTATGTCATCTGCTATTTCTGAAAATATGCTTTTTAGAGTCAAATCATATGTTTGAGGCATTCTATCCCCCTTTTCTTCCGTACTATACACATTTATTATATCACAAAGATAAAAAAAAGAGCGGTATATTCCGCCTTTTTGTGTAAGAAAAAAATAAAGCACATTTTACACTTCAACTCGCTTTATAATGTTGATATTATATCTTTAAGCCAACCATCACCACCAGTATATGCAGCAACTTTCCATTTTCCATCCTGTTTTACAAGCAAAACTGCAGTATTATAAGTGCCATATCCATCTGAAGGATGTTTTGAACCATCTCCATCTATTGTATAATATCGAGATTGATATACAACTTCTGCAATATTACCTATACCAATTATGCTGTTTATTTTATAACCATTTGGGTCTATCTGCGTATAATATATATCCATCGGCTGTGTCGGCCCTGAAGGAGGAAACTGCTCAGATCTTGACATTACACTATCAACAAACCCATATAAAGGATTCCAACCCCATGCTGCCGTAATCGGATATTTATCAGACGTTGTCCTAAACCAGTACCCATTATACCCGTACTTTTGCAGTCTGTCGAAACCGCCGTAAGATGGTTTTCCCCAATTTGCACCAGTACCCTGTCCGTAATTTACTTGTGCCGTTGA
>NZ_FQVH01000079.1 GCF_900129075.1 Caldanaerobius fijiensis DSM 17918 | reverse complement strand
CAAGCAGTAGGATAATCGCAACTACCGTTATCTTTTTAGCCTTTGACATGCCGCTTCTCACCTCCCATAAAAAAAGGCACGCCTGAATGCTTTACGCAATTCAAGCGTGCCTGTGAGACAGATATATACTACTTGACGAAATATCTTTCCAAATCTTCCGGTTTTTCTATGTCAAATATGTCATCCGTTATCTTTTCCAAAACTTCGTTATCAGCGCTTTTTATTAATTCCTCGTACTTTCTTGGAAACTCCTTGAACTTTCTATTAAAAAGTTTTAGCACTACTTCTGTTTTGCCTTTTTCTATACCTTTCTCTATCCCCTTCTCTATACTTTTCTCCATAATCATCTTATAGGATGACAGCTCTTCCAATTTTAACACTTTTTCCACCTCCTCAAAAATTCTTTTTATAATTTCTTTGCTATAAGCTATACCTGAAAGCGGTTCCGCTCTGAACAATATCTTCCTTTTTTCATCCACGTCCACAGGTGCATCTTTGATTAAGTCCACGCACATCTTGAGATACTTCTCTCCTGCTTCAGCCCTCTTATCCCTATCTGCTATCGGTAAAAGCGAATACAAATCGAAATAATCTGTTTCCGCTATCTCTGAAAACCTAATTTCGCCTACATCAATTATCTTATACACATAGTTAAGTTTGTTGTCGCCTATGGTATAGTTAATTCCATTATCCATTTTAATTCTATCCTTACCTACGTACAGTACAACCTGATACGGTACAAGCTTATGCTTCTCCATTATCTCCAACGCATACCGAAGCATCCTGTACGGCATCGTCCTGTCGTTGTCTGACTGGAATTCTATATGAACGGCAATCTTTCCCCTATCCGTATCGCATTTGAATACCATGTCGCTATCCCTGCGTTCCACCTTGACAAACTCTATATTAAGCTCTTCAAGTTTCTTTAAATTGATTCCTGCCAAATAGGTTATTATCTCGTCGGCAACATTAGAAAACAAATCTTTTAAAGTCAGATCGTACGCTTGTTGAGGCATCTTATCCCTCTTTTCTTCCGTACTATACACATTTATTATATCATAAAGGTAAAAAAAAGAGCGGTATATTCCGCCTTTTTGTATAAGAAAAAATAAAGCACATTTGCGCTTTAACCTACCTTATAACGTCGGTATTATGTTATTTAGCCAACCCTCACCAACGTATGCGGCAACTTTCCATTTTCCATCCTGTTTTACAAGCATAATAGTGCGGCTTCGAGTGTCATATCCTGTTGCTGGTTGCCTTCTTCCTGCATTTACCCCATACACATTATATTGATATGTTACTTCTGCAATATTGCCTATACCAGCTATATTTAATATCTTGTAACCGTTTGGATCATAAACTTCATAACCTAAATCGATCGGCTGTGTTGGTCCTGAGGGTGGGAACTGTTCTGCTCTTGACATTACACTGTCTACAAAACCATATACAGCATCCCACCCCCATATAGCAGTAAATGGAGTTGGATCGTCTGTTGTTAAATTCCAATGCGTGTTATACCCGTACTTTTGCAGTCTGTCGAAACCGCCGTAAGATGGTTTTCCCCAATTTGCACCAGTACCCTGTCCGTAATTTACTTGTGCCGTTGA
>NZ_FQVH01000078.1 GCF_900129075.1 Caldanaerobius fijiensis DSM 17918 | reverse complement strand
TCACCAAAAAGCATAGCGCGGAAGCCCCTGGCTTCAGCCATGGGGAGGAGCGCATGCTTTAATAAGCTGCTTTCTCTTTTTCATACTGCCATCCATCCGCGTACTGCAATAACCTTACGTACCTATATGAAATTCCCTGACATATACGATTTCCCTTGCTGTCTTTGATATCAAAATACCCGCTGGCGCGCACTGCCACTCTGCCTCTCCACGTGCCTTTATATTTCCCTGAAGGAACTTCGGCTTCCACTACATCGCCCGTTTGAAATCCGAAATATCTCTTTTTCCTCTGCCTGTGGCTTATCGGAAATCCGTACTTATCTGTATTGCACATTTTACGGCTGCCTCTGCCTACTGCCGTCCATATCTCTGTATACTTCGTCTTTATCTCGATTGTTTTTGGCGTGCTGGCACCCACGCAGCAAGCATCAAAATAGTGGGTCTTGGGAAATCCGTGCTCTATCCTCTGCTTTTTCGTCCTTGCAGCCGTACCGCATTCTACCGGCAATCCTGTACGCTTCAGCCTCTCGTACAATGCCCATCTCGTTGCATTCATCATCGCTGCATCCTTCAGCGGTTTCTTCAGGTTCGCAATCACCTTCAGCAGGTTCTCCGCTCGCACCCGATCTATTTTTCGTTTCGATTTTTGCAGTTCCTCAAGCCATTCTTCGGGTTGCTTGTTCCCTTTGTCTTGGTTGCACCTTTCGCACGAAATCGTGAGATTGGAAACCCTGTTCGTGCCTCTCGGCCCGTGTTTTGGGTTTCTGGGTACCACGTGCTCTATCTGCAAAGGCACGTTCTCGGCACCGCAGTATGCACATTTCCTGCCGTATTTCTCTAACAGGTACTCTCTTATTTCGTATCCGTACAGTTCGCCCTGCTGGTACTCAATTCCGCTGATTTCAGGGTTCTGCATGAGCTGGGTATCGAATTTGACATGCTCTGTGCTTATCGATGTGATGGGCAGCCATTTCATCAGTTTCTCTGCTGCCCTCACAGTCTCTTCCACTCTAGCTTCCAATGACGGCGGCAGCCAGCCTTCTTCCCTCCTGCGGTTATCGAATCTCGGTTTTCTGTAACGCGTCTTGCGGTTCCTCCTTCCACGTCTCAATGCCCTTCTGCTGTCAAGGCTGTCCTTTATTCCCTGCTTGTGATGAATCTCTCCCATTATTATTGCTGCTGATTTCTCGGCACTCTCTTCTCTCAACACGGAAAAACCTGTTGCTTTGCTTCCTGGATCGAATTTCAACCTTAACGGTTGGAAGTTACTCTCTTCTGCCGTTCTATCTTTCAAACGGATAACAAAGGGCATTAATCTATGCACCACCGCTCTGCCGCTTTGCAGCAGCTTTCTTGCGCGTTTCTCCGTGCACGGCATGAGCGGTTTCTTCTTTTTATCCAAGACAAAAACCATTCTTCCTTCTCTCCTTTCGGAGCCCCTTACGGGGCTGGTGACGCCGCGGATTGCCGATCCGCGGTCTTCCCTCGTCAATGTTGGAAGGGGTTTAGCGCACAGCGCACCGCTCGCTGCACCCCTGCTCGCTTTTAACGCTGTGCCACAGGGCAGAAGACTGGGAATGCATCTTAAGGTGTGCACCCTCCCAACGTAGTGCCTTCATCGTTCCGGCTGAACTCCGGCACTCAGGCTGGTCATAGGTCTGGCTTAGCTGCAGGGCTTGTCCCCAAGCCCCTGGCTTCAGCCATGGGGTCTATGAC
>NZ_FQVH01000077.1 GCF_900129075.1 Caldanaerobius fijiensis DSM 17918 | reverse complement strand
TTTTTAAAAACCTCCTTCTCGGTTTGTTTTATTTTTGAATTCTTACCAAGAAAGAGGTTTTTAATCATTTTACACAAAATTTTTTACAGTCTCTAATAAACATGCGTTTAAAGAACAGAGTTGTTTTTTTAATCGTTGCTTTGATATTTATTATTTCGATAACCAGCGTTTATGCAAGTAGTGCTTATTTGCCGGTACCTGTGTTTACTGGTCCAGATGGAGACTGCTGGGTTAAATCTGCTGCTATGGTGGCGGCTTATTATCACAATGATACATATGATAGATCGAGTTATCTAAAAACTTTGGTTCCTCAAAGCGAATGGGGGTTAGTTCAAGGAATTATTGATGCAATTAAATGGGGAACGACAGACATTTACCATGATCCTGCAATAAATCCGAAACTTACTTCTACTATGTCTCCCGCAACCATATGCAATTATTTAAATAATGATGCTCCAATTGTTGCACGTATTACCACCGGGGGCATAGGGTTTCATGCTGTTGTTTTAAAAGCGTATACTGATTATGATGGTAATGTTAAGTATAACGATCCATATTATGGAGAAATAGTTGCTAGTTATAGTAAAAGCTTCTATCCAAAATGGCAGGATTCTATAGTTCCATATTTATTGTGAGGTGAAATATTATGAGGAAGTTATGTGTTATTTTTTTAGTTGTTTTATTGCTCATATTATCTATAAATTCTTCTTTTGCTTCAATTCCGTTAAATAAATTAATAGAAAAACAAAACAATATAGAAGAGAAAAAGGTTATACTTAGAGCATTGGAAAACAGCAAAACAAAACCTAAAGAAATCTTATTTGAAGATAGAAAAAATTTTAAGTTTGTTAAAGATCTGAATGTAAAAAGTCCAGATGATTTTGTATATGGAGAACCTTTTAAAGTATTCTATTTTTCTGATATAAATAATGCAAAAGAAAATTTTAAAAAATTTCTTAAAAGTGACAAACTGTCTCATATTTTATATAATACTCCTTATTATTGGGAAATACCTGTATTATTTAAAGAGAATAATACTTTAAAACCCGCTTCTTCAGTGGTAATAAATCGTGGAACAACTACAAGTCTTTGGGGAGGAGATTGGGATTTTGCTCAAATGCCTAGTTATCTCGATCCGGAAACAAGTTATTTATGCAGCCAACCGGACAAATTAGCTAAACTGTTGATATCAAAGGGAATACCTTCCAATGCAGATATATTTATGAATATTACTATTGGAGATTTTTATAACTTTTTATATATTTCAGTGAATGAGAAGGAGTATTTTATCCCATTAAATGATGGTTTAGGAACTAAGAAATTTGATATATATACAAGAAGTGAATTTCAATCAAAATTAGAACCTTACATGAAAAAAGCGTTAAATAATGAGCCTTTGCCTACATTAGGACTTCCTGATGGCAAAGTAAAAAACACATTTCACAACTTAACAACCATAAGTATGTATATAGTCGCAATAGTTGTAGTTTTATTAGTATCTGGTTTTATCTATTATCTTTATAATAAAAAAGCTTATCACAAAACTCGCTAATAAGTAAAATAAGAGAATGGTGACTAAATCCATTCTCTTATAATTATATAATGGTAAAAGTACTTAAATAACGATTCCCCTATTGTGGTACGTATACAGTTAACAGGGATTGGATTACATGCTGTGGTTTTGTGTGGATATAATGGTGGTACTAATCAGGTAACTTATAACGATCCATTATATAAAGATCAGCAACATTTGGGATATCAAGAGTTTTCTTATAACTGGCAGGATTGTGTAGTATGTTTCTTGTTATAGGAGCATTCCTGTAATGATTTAAAATGGGCGAAAATGAGCTAAAACGAACTTTGAAAAAATAAGTACCTCCTGATAAAATACAGAGTGTAAGTT
>NZ_FQVH01000076.1 GCF_900129075.1 Caldanaerobius fijiensis DSM 17918 | reverse complement strand
TTTAAAGAAACAATATTTAAATATCAAAGATCTTTATTAATCTTGTTAAAGGTCGACCTTTTTGGTTGATTACAAATCATATTATACGAGGGGGAATAAAAATGGTGATAAGTCTAAGTAAAAGGCTACAAGACGCGTTTCCTGCTCTTACCCATAGAAACTTTAGGCTTTTCTGGATAGGCCAGTGCATATCGCTGATAGGTACGTGGATGCAGAACATCGGACAGGCGTGGTTGGTACTCAAGCTAACCAACTCTGCGTTTAAACTGGGACTAGTAAATGCTCTGCAATTTTTGCCTATGATGTTTTTATCTCTGTTTGTGGGAACACTTGTGGATAGATTTCCTAAGCGAAAAGTACTCCTTTTTACCCAATCCAGTTTGATGATCCTTGCAGCGGTGCTGGCGACCCTTACGTATTTTGACGTGATAAGGTATTGGCACGTGCTTGTATTGGCTTTGCTTTTGGGTTTTGTCAACACACTGGATAACCCCACCAGGCAATCTTTTATAATTGAGCTGGTGGGGAGGGAAGATTTGATGAACGCTATTGCCTTAAATTCGTCTATATTCAATCTCGCCAGGATATTGGGACCTGCTGTTGCAGGTGTGCTCATAGGCGTTTTAGGGATTGCCGTGTGTTTTTACCTCAATGCTTTAAGCTTTATCGCTGTTTTGACCGGTTTATGGCTTATAGATGTTCCCGACAGGGTGTATGAGAAAAAAGAGCACAGTGTGCTAAAAGACTTAAAGGAAGGACTTATATACATATCGTCCAAGCCCATAATATATCTTCCCTTGATACTGCTGGCTTTGATAAGCACTTTTGCCATGAACTTCAATGTGATAATACCTGTTTTTGCAAAACACGACCTGCACAAAAACGCTATGGGGTACGGCTTTTTGATGACATCAATGGGCATAGGTTCTCTCATGGGAGCATTGACTCTAGCGGCCAGAAGCCGTATGGGCCCTAAGATAAAAGTGCTTATGGGAGGAGCACTGGGCATGTCGGTTTTTCAGATAGTATTGAGCCTTGAGAAAAATTACTGGTGGGCAGCTTTTACGCTGCTGCTTGTGGGCTTTTGCTCTATTGTCTTTACGGCTTCTGTTAATACTACATTGCAGCTCAACTCTGAGGATCACATTAGGGGCCGCGTTATGAGCGTTTACGCACTGGTGTTTGGCGGAGTGACCCCTGTAGGCAGCCTTTACGCGGGAAAGCTCACCGAAGTGTGGGGGGCTTCTATGGGATTTGCCGTGAGCGGTTTGGTAGGGGTTTTGTCTGCCCTGGCGGTGATGTATATGTATTTCCTGAAAAAAGGTGCAAAGAAGGCTGTATTGTGATTGGGCCCGTTAACCCCTTATGATAACAGCGATGAATTCCACGGGTTCATCTCCGGTGTTTTTGTTTTCAACAGAACGGCCTGTTCCATTGCCTGTTTTAAGGGCGTCATCGGCAGACACCCTGTGGGATTGGCCGTTATTGTTGACCACGCCTTGGCCTCGTAAAAATGTCAAATAGGCGATTTTATGTTCTTTTTAAGGTAAATTGCTAGCTCATTGAATATTGATATTAATCTGGCGCGAAATGTGTCATCTATAAAAGTGAATTCCACGCCGTAGCCAAATATGTGGGGTTCAACTTCTTCTACTCGAACTACAGTTCCATACACATTTAAAGTGGTGTTGAGAATGTTTACCTCAAATTCCAGCACGATATTAGGATTTACCTGTAGTTTTAAATTTGAAAGGAACTTTAACCCACCTGGGCCGATGTCCTTAACGCATACGTTGGCATAGCCTGTTTTTACTGTTTTTCCGTATACGTATTTGATTGTCATTTTTGCACATAAAGGGTTGTATAATTTCACTGTGACATCCTCTCTCCACCGAGGTGGAGAGCATCCCCAGATCAAGCACCTTCTGTATCATTCTCGGCCTATGGGGTTTGCCATAGATGCATTACCGTCGATACAAACAGTAG
>NZ_FQVH01000075.1 GCF_900129075.1 Caldanaerobius fijiensis DSM 17918 | reverse complement strand
GGGTTGGACACCCCAGTTGCGTACCGATGGGACTTTCATCGAGGTTTCATCGGGAGCACGAAGCTCGCCAATTCATTGGCGATGTAGTTCACTTAATCGCTATCCAACACCATATGAACTTTCTTCAGCTGACCTTGCTGAGCTTTCTTCAATTCTCAAACCACTCGGGCTTGCTTATCGTGCACAAAGACTTAAAACTTTGGCACTTATTATCGTACAAGAATACAACGGTGTGGTGCCAAATAAACTAGACAAGCTTCTTTCTTTGCCGGGTATAGGAAACTATGTTGCTAGAGCAGTTATGTGCTTTGCCTTTGGTGAAAAGTACCTTCCTTGGGATACAAATATGGTTAGGATTTCAGAGAGAGTGTTTGGGCTGAAAAGTTCTAAGACTCGGCCGCGAGATGATGTTGAATTAGCAGATTACGTTGGAACCCTTCTTTTGACAGATGGTACAATAAAAGAAACTATATGGAGTCTGCTGGACTTTGCCGCTCAAATTTGTACTGCAAGAAAACCTAAATGTAGAAACTGTTTTGGAAATAAACTTTGTTATTATATTTCATTCTAATGTTTTTAAAGAATAATTAAAATATGAGCTTACAACTAATAAATAGAACATTCATGCCCTTTAATGGAAAGGAGAAGAAACAATGCCGACCTATCAAGAGCTAGCCAAAAACGTGCACACCCATATAGAACCATTCAAGCCCTGCACATGCGGAGAGAAAGTGCTTGTTACAGTCGCCGTTGAGCCTGTGAAGGCCGAATATTTCACGGACGACAGCGTGCAGCACTGCATAGTGCAGTGCAGGAGTTGCGGAAAGATGTATATATCGGAGTATTAAGCCTGCGGATTTGCAGGCTTAATTTTTTGCCTTGCGGACGTGCTGTAGCTATCCGCTGTGGTATAATAATGGCAGAGAAATGGAAAGGAGAGATTTGCGATGCTCAAAAAGAAGCTGCTCGCATTGTTCGTATCCGCAATGATGGTGCTGTCGCTGGCAGGCTGCACAACACCGCAAAACGCGCAAGCAAAAACGCAGACGCAGGCAGTACAGGTAAACCAGAAAACTCAGGTTGCACAGGCCAAACCGGTACAGACCCAATCCAAGCCAGTAACAAAACCAGCGGCAAAACCGGCAGCAACACCGGCAACAACGGGTAAGCTTGTCATAAGCTTCATAGATGTTGGACAGGGCGACAGCATACTCGTGCAGGCGCCGTCGGGCAAAACAATGCTCGTGGACGCCGGAGTGCCGGAAATGGGCAGCAGGGTAGTATCGTACATAAGAAGCAGGAACGTCAAAAAGATAGATGTGCTCGTTGCAACGCACCCGCACAACGACCACATAGGCGGTATGCCGGACGTAATCAATTCACTTGGTATAGGCAGTGTATACATGCCCAAAGCAAGCACGAACACGTACAGTTTTGAGAAGCTATTAACGACAATAAAGCACAAAGGGTTAACGGTTAAGACAGCGAAGGCCGGAGTTGTGCTTGACCTCGGCAGCGGTATAACTGCGAAGATGCTGGCACCCAACAGCACGTACTACGATGATCTTAACAACTACAGTGCAGTGATAAAGATAACGTACGGAAAGACGTCGTTTCTTCTTACGGGCGATGCCGAAGTGCAGTCGGAGCAGGAGATGCTGAAAGCTGGATACGATCTCAAGGCGGACGTGCTTAAAATAGGGCACCACGGAAGCGCGTACTCAACGTCGCTGGCGTTTTTGAACGCAGTCAAACCAAAATATGCCGTGATCAGTGTGGGCAAAAACAACGACTACGGGCACCCAGCGCAGGTAACGATGAACAGGTTAAAATACTACAAAATACCTGTATACAGAACTGATGAGAATGGCACGATCGTCGCGACGAGCGACAGCAAAACAATAACATTCAACGTTAAGCCGGGTGACTACACACCGGGAAACAAGAGCGGAAGTACAAATACATCTTCCTCAAAACCTTCTACAAGCACGGTACAAAGCCTGCCGTACGGGTACTACGGAGAGCCGGGGAAAGTGTACGTGGATTCCAGCGGAAGAGGCCTGATTAAAGGCAATATCAACAGCAAAGGCGAGAAGATATACCACATACCGGGTGATCCGTGGTACGATAGAACGAAGGCAGAGAGATGGTTCAAGACGGAGGCGGAAGCGCAGGCAGCTGGGTTCAGGCCGCCGAAGAAGTAGTGCGAACGAAACGTGTTCATGATATAATACTTTTCTGACATCCTTCCACGGGTAAACCCGTGGGGTTCTTTCCCCACGAGGCCGTGGTACGAACGGTTTTATACTTCGCGGCTGTTCAAGCAAGCCTTA
>NZ_FQVH01000074.1 GCF_900129075.1 Caldanaerobius fijiensis DSM 17918 | reverse complement strand
ATAAGCCACATTGCAGGCGAGTAAAATGTTAATACTGAAAATATGTTATTTGTAAATTTATGCTTATAAGCCGAGAATAAAATTTTTATTCCTACTATCAAAAAAAAGATAGCTGGCCATATCATGAAACAGAAAAGCCCGGACACGAACCTACCAGACATAAAGCTATACGTTACATTGGGAGACAGAGGATAAAATACCGCAAGCAGGAAATTTTTAAGCGATGTAGAATATATAAAATAATACGGCAGATAGGCAATTAACAATGCAAATATGCTTACTGCTATTATTTTTAAGGGGGCAAAGTAATGATTGTTAGAGTTATCTGTTTTATTACTGTCTTTTTTCTTAATTTCTATATACTGCATTTTATCACCTCCAGTTTCCTTTTGACTTTCTTTATAAGCTTTTTTGTTGTCTACAATGCTTTCTTTAAGATTTTCCGACTTTCTGTCAGCAAGTATTTTATAATTAACTATCCTTGCAAAAATACTCATATATATCACCTCAAAAAGAAAAATTTTAGGCCTCTTTTTTTGTTTCTGGCCAAAAGTCCAAACGCATCATTATTTGCATTGTATGCAGATTTCAGACAGGCTTTACAAAATTCAATGAATGTTATACAGCCAGGAGACAAAATCATTTTGGAAACCCACCTTCTTCCCGAAGACGAGAAATTTTTTCAAAAAATCCCATACAACCCCAAAATAGCTGAATACAAACCTTCTATTGGAGACCGGTTGTCTGCAAATCTTGTTATATTTCTTACCAATTTTTTTCGACAAAAACGCGAAACATCACCAGCAAACAGACGGTGGTATCAAATCACATGGACCAAAAAAGCAGAACAAAATCATACTATCTAAGACATCCATGTCCTATCCGTATATTTTGTCCAGCACCAAGTCCACATCGTTCTTAACATCGTGCACTTCCACATACGGCATGTTCAGCACGTCCATGTACTTTTTCCAGCTTCTGTTGTGAGGCCTGCAGATCACCACCGTCATATTCTCTGTTTTGGCCACATGTATCCGCGCTAATTCGCTCTCGTCTGCGGATGTCAGAACGAGAACTTTTGTGGACCTGTTCAGCGCTTCCCGCACGACATCGCTCGCTATGTGCGGAAGGTCAAACAGTATGAGGTCGTAATCAAGCCTTGCGTCGTTTGCAAGCTGCGTTATGTCGTTTGCGGTTATTGTTGAAACCAGAGAAACCTTCGGCGGAGCTTGCAGAACGTAAATATTACTGCTCACACTTATCACGTACTTGTTTAAATTATCCTTCTCTTTCAGGTACATTCCGATGTGCGGAAGTTGCGGAAGGTTGTATATGAAGCTCAAATCCGCTCCTCCGTCCGCAAAGTTCAAATCCACAAGAAGCACCTTCAGTTCTTTCGGCACGCTCTCCGCAAGTGCCTTGGCCAGCGTGGTTTTGCCGATACCGCCTTTGACGGACCATACGGATACCACTTCCTGCCTGTATATGCTGCGTGTTTTGGTTTTCACCGTGCTTTTTTCTTTCAATGCATTTAAAACGGCCAAGGGCTTCGTAGCTTCTTTTGGTTTCTCCTCTTCAAGCTTCATATGTTCCTTCAGGTATTCTTCGTACGTCATGCATTTTATACCCTGAACGTCATAGTCAATGCCGTCCTTTATGACTAACGAATATTTATTGCGTTTCAACTGTATCTCTGCGGATACGATTGATGTCGCAACAGTCATATCCTTGCTGTAAACCCGCCTTATGTGGTTCAAGTTTGTGCTCAACATGAGTATCATTGTTTACCACTCCCTGTCGGTTTTGTTCACACAAAAAAAGCAGGCATTTGCCCGCCTCCTATTCCTCCTCATCATATTCCTCCTTGAATTTCTCTTTCGTCTTCTGCACCTCCTCCACCTTTGCATGTTTCGGCAGCACCCTTTCTATGTCGCCCAACGAAACTTTCTTCTCCGGCTCTATCTGAATAAGCCAGCCGTCATCGTGCTTCTCTATCCTCATGAAGCCGGAGAGATGAAGCTTGTCCCACACATCATTGCCGGTCTTGTACCCGTCCGCATCCTTCGGCAATGTTATCCTGAACATTGAAGACCATCCCTTTTCTACACATGAATTATATCACCGATTTTTATCTCGTTCTTATGCTTTGCCATAGCGCGTTCCAGAGCCTGCATGAGATATGGATAAATTCTTCCTTGCAGAAAAGGTTCATAGTGCATCAAGGAAATCAATTCGTTACATGCTCTCATATATTTTTTCTCGTCAAGAGCCTTTTTTATTTTAAAAAGGTGAAAAATATATGACATATGAAGTATATTTCTTCTTTCATATTTCTTAGAAGGTTTCAATTTCTTAAATTCTACGTAAAAGTC
>NZ_FQVH01000073.1 GCF_900129075.1 Caldanaerobius fijiensis DSM 17918 | reverse complement strand
ATACTAAGAAATGGGTTAAATAAAATGTTAATTGATTCTTATCAAGAAAGAGCATGAAATTAATCTAAATACACAAAATATTTTTCACTCCCAAATAAATAACCATAATTATCTTTTTTTATAGTACTTTTAAACATTTTATCACCTCTTATATTTAAAATTCCTTTGAACAAATTTATACAAAAGTCCACTTTTTACCTTTGCTTCAACATGTTAAATTAATTTTCATTATTTATTTTACCTGTACAACCCTTATAATAGTTCATATTAGGTTGTACAGGTAATTTTTTAGTCTACCTTTATATCAGGATAGGCATTCTTAACATCTTTTTTAAATTGATTTATAGCATCTCCCTTACTTTTCTTTCCATCTACATACAATCCTACAGCATTGCCAAAAAATGTGTTGATATTTGCATCATATTTTGTAATAACCGACGCATCTATATATTGTGCTTCTTTACTTAAAACTTTATAATAATTTTGACCTCCCAAAAACGGTTCTTTAAATGAATCAGAATTTGCAAATTCTTTTATTATTGGAACATAACTTATAAAGTCACCTTTATCTTTAACATATTGTCTCAAATAATCTTCATTAGACGTAACAAACTTCACAAATTGCCACGCCAAATCTTTCTTTTGGCTTTTTGAATATATTCCAAACCATGTTCCGCCACCCCACAAGTGCGCTGGACCAGTTGCTAAAGCCCAATCACCACTTGTTTTTGGAGCATTAACCTTCAAAACAAACTGCAACCCCCAACTAGGTATAAAATATCCAAATACAGTACCCTGTGCCATTGAAGCCGCCCATGCTGGCGTCCAAGAATTTATCTTGGCCTCTATATTATTATCTCTTGCTTCTTTTGCCAAATCAAAAACTTTCATCATTTCAGGATCAATAAAAAGTGTATTATCTTTTACCCACGGATTTTTTCGTATAGCATACTGCAAAGATTGTAAATCTCCCCAGTTAGCTAATAAATGTATTTTCCCACCACTTTCCTGATATATTTTTTTGCCCATATCAAATAACCCACTCATTGTACTCATCATTTGTGAAATTTTGTCAGGATCATCTGTACCAAAATATTTCTTTGCCAAACTTCTTCTATACCAAAAACCACCTGGTGTAGCTTGCCATGAAAGAGCTCTTATATTGCCCTTCTCGTCACTTCCCAATTTAACTACATATGGTACCATATTTGCTGCTATTTTATCTGCATTATAAGGTGGAGCTGACAAATTTTCCCAATAATCTGTTTCACTCCAAATTTTAACAAACTGAATTTCTCCACTAAATACATCAGGTACACCTACACCTGCTTGTAAAACTGATTTCATTTTGGTTATATAATCATTAAATGGCATCTGTGTAAATTGTACTTTAATATTTGGATAAACTTTATTAAACTTTTCTATCATATATTTGGGTTCATCAGTAAACGACCATAAAACAATTGTTCCTTTATAATCTTCAGGATTTTTCTCCGCTAAATTAGATGCTCGTGTTTTTCCTGCCGAATTAGCTGTGCTAGAATTAGTTCTTGAAGAACAACCTGTTACCATTGAAGCAATCATAAATATCATTAACAAAAGTGTAATAATTTTTCTTTTAGATAACATTTTAGAATTACCCCCTTTTCAATATAATTTTAATTTAAATTTAATAAAATTGATGCGCGTTCATCTGTGAAGTTTCGTACGAAAAATATGAATATTCGCTGTAAAACACTCATATTACAATCGAAATAGAGTAAAACTTAGAATAAAATTATTGTTTGACATTGTATTGCTTAGCTTGTATAATATCATTGGTTTTAGTTTGTCTAACTTTATTACACGTATGGTGGTGTAAAATTACTTTACAAAATATTTTTATATATCAATAATCACCTCCTAACGACTTATCGCTTAAATACAATTTATTAGTTAATTCTTTGTTACGCTTTGTTAATTAATAATTTCCTCCTTTCTTCTTGTTTTAAATGTCTTTTTAAAGAAACTTTAATAAGTTGCTAGTATTAGTTTAACTCTTTATAAAAACATTTTCAAAGTCCAAATTCGTTCAAATTCGTCGAATATTCGCTGTTTTTTTTTTTTCTGAATATTACTCACGTTTTCTCACTCTTTCTCCATTTTTCGCCTATATATGTTTAAAATGCCTTTATTCCCATATCAAACGCTATCATGTTTTTATACATTTACGTATCTCAATGTTTCCTTTTTCTCATAACCGTCTTTCTTTTTTTGTCAACTTTATCAAACGGCAGAATGCTAACACCTCAAACTCAAAAAAGTATATAAAGGTATGCATAATAGAAATGCCCTGGAAAAATCAAAGTGACATCCTCTCTCCACCGAGGTGGAGAGCATCCCCAGATCAAGCACCTTCTGTATCGTTCTCGGCCTATGGGGTTTGCCATAGATGCATTACC
>NZ_FQVH01000072.1 GCF_900129075.1 Caldanaerobius fijiensis DSM 17918 | reverse complement strand
TATACTAAGAAATGGGTTAAATAAAATGTTAATTGATTCTTATCAAGAAAGAGCATGAAATTAATCTAAATACACAAAATATTTTTCACTCCCCTATAAACAGCGCGTTTAACGCTTCACTTACTATTGCGCCAGAGCCGCATGGTTTATCTTTAAACTTAAGAATTTCTTTAACTATCTCAAATGTTCCGCCGCAAATAATTACCTCTGGTTTGATTATTTTTATTTCTTCAATCCATAAATCTTTTTGTTGCTGTGCATAACGCTTGATTTCTGCATAAATGCTGTGATTGTCCCCACCAACTTTTTTTCGTCAAGTTGCTTATTTATAGACATTGAGCAACCCCCTAATTTTCATCCTATCCTTCCACCAATCTACTTTAAATTATAACAGGAATTAACATTAAATAATATATCAAGAATATTAAAAAAAACAATATTTCAATTAAAATTCAGAAGGATTTCATCATAATGTAGCGAATATATTTAGCAAGTAAAAATAAAAAAAGGTACTGTAACAAGAATTTTAGCTATTGTTTAAGCTAAAAGCTTTGACAGTGCCAAGATGGAATAGGAGGATTTAAAATGAATGCATCTAAGTTTGACAAACTTTTAGAGCCGATTCAAATTGGGACAATGAAACTGAGAAACAGGATTGTCATGCCTCCCATGGTTACAAATTACGCTGCTGATGATGGTGCGGTTACTGAACGTTTTAAGGCCTATCACGAGACTAGGGCTAAGGGCGGAGTTGGCTTAATTATTGTTGAAGCAACATATGTGCATCCAAGTGGCAAGGGTTTTAAAAACGAATTAGGGATCTACAAGGATGAGTTAATCTCTGGATTAAAAGAGTTAACCGAGACAGTTCATAGGCATGGAGCAAAAATTGCTGTACAACTCTATCATGGTGGCAGACAAACAACTTCAAAAGTTACTGGAATGAGTATAGTTGCCCCTTCGGCTATTCCTTGTCCGGTTAAGCAGGAAATGCCCAAGGAATTATCAGTGGACGAAATAAAAGAGTTAGTAGAGGCGTTTGGACAAGCTGCACGACGTGCGAAGGAAGCGGGTTTTGACGCAGTTGAGATCCATGGCGCTCATGGCTATCTGCTTAATGAATTCCTATCGCCATATAGTAATAAACGCACTGACGAGTATGGTGGGACTTTTGAAAACAGGATGAGATTCCCATTAGAGGTTGTTAAGAGGGTGAGGGAAGAAGTTGGAACAGACTTTCCTGTTATATATCGCATGAGTGCCGAAGAATATGTTACAGGAGGACTTACTATTGAAGATACCAAGATATTTGCTCAAAAATTGGTAGAAGCAAGGATTGATGCTCTCCATATTTCAGGAGGGGTTTATGAATCAGCGGCAATGATTATCCAACCTGCAGCTATTCCTCAAGGTTGTTTTGTAGAAAATGCCGCTGCTATAAAGAAAGCAATTAACAGTAAAGTGCCTGTAATTGTTGTGGGTCGAATCAAAGATCCGGTTATGGCAGAACAAATCATTCGGGAAGGTAAAGCTGACCTAGTTTCTATGGGGAGGGCTTTGTTAGCTGATCCAGAATTACCTAAAAAAATATCTGAAGGTAAGGTTCAAGAAATAAGGAAGTGCATCGGATGTAACCAGGGCTGTATTGACCGTTTATTCCAAGATATTGACATTACATGCATGATTAATCCATTAACTGGACATGAAACAGAAATTGATTTACAAACTCCCGCAAAGAATAAGAAGAAAGTACTAGTAATTGGTGGTGGACCTGGTGGGCTAGAAGCGGCTAGGGTAGCAGCTTTGCGAGGACATGAAGTTATTCTTTGCGAAAAACAAGGAGAGTTAGGTGGACAATTGCGAATTGCTGCTGTACCACCTCATAAAGAAGAAATAAATGATTTGACTAATTATCTTATTAGCCAAGTAGAAAAATCTGGTGTTAGGATTATAAAAGGTAAGGAAGCAGATACAAAGATGATTCGAGAAATTAAAGCTGATGCAGTAATTGTGGCAACAGGATCTGAACCAATAATTCCAGAGATTCCTGGAATTGACCAGAAGAATGTTGTTACCGCACACGATGTTCTTAGTGGTTCAGCTTCTGTCGGCGAAAAAGTTGTTGTCGTTGGTGGTGGATTGGTGGGCTGTGAAACTGCAGAGTTTTTGGCTGATCAAGGTAAACAGGTTACATTGATAGAAATGTTGGACGACATAGCGGTAGATGTTGGATCCTTGACTAGAGGCCTATTACTAAATCGAATGGTTGAGAAGAAAATTACAATGTTAACAAAGAGCAAAGTCCGAGAAATATTAACAAATGGAGTTATTATAGAAAAAGAAGATAGAACAGAAGAAATAACTGGTATAGATACAGTGGTAATTGCAGTGGGATCTAGACCCAAGAACGAATTGTTAAAGTCTATTGAGGGAGAAGGTATACCTGTTTACGCTATTGGTGACTGCATCAAAGCACGAAAGATTATAGATGCCGTTCATGAAGCTTTCCGGATAGCTTATAATTTGTGATTTTTTAAAATTGATAAAGGCGAGGCTGATTAGGTGACTGTTTGAAGGTATTATTGGGGAGTGAAAAATATTTTGTGTATTTAGATTAATTTCATGCTCTTTCTTGATAAGAATCAATTAACATTTTATTTAACCCATTTCTTAGTATA
>NZ_FQVH01000071.1 GCF_900129075.1 Caldanaerobius fijiensis DSM 17918 | reverse complement strand
TATACTAAGAAATGGGTTAAATAAAATGTTAATTGATTCTTATCAAGAAAGAGCATGAAATTAATCTAAATACACAAAATATTTTTCACTCCCCACTATATCCACATCATAGGTATTTAAGACGTCCCTGGCTTCCAGCCAGCCTTTACGGGCTATACCGACTCCATACTTTATATCATTCAATCCGCCTATGTTGTGAGCATCGGGATTTATGGCGAATTTAACCCCTCTGTCTTTAGCGTATTTTACGTATCGCCAATCCAAATCCAGTCTATATGGATTGGCATTTATCTCTATTATCTTACCGTACTCTGCCGCTGTATCAATCACTTTATATACATCAAAATCATAGCCTTCTCGCGCCAGCAATAGCCTCCCCGAACAATGACCCAAAATCTTTGTGTATTTATTTTTTATAGCCTTTATTAATCTCTCCGTCATCTCTTCACGGCTCATTTTAAAATGGGAGTGCACGGAAACTATGACAAAATCAAATTTCTCCAATATATCCTCATCGTAATCTAAAGAACCATCAGGCAAAATATCCGATTCAATACCTTTTAAAATGACAATATCACTAAAGCTTCTGTTCAATTCTTCAATTTCATCCAATTGCCTCAATACAGTTTCTTCTTTTAAGCCCCCTGCATAAAAAGCCGATTTGCTGTGATCGCTAATCCCTATGTATTTATAGCCCGAGGCCCTGGCAGCCTGAACCATATCATACAGCGAATTGGACCCGTCGCTATAAGTAGTGTGAACGTGAAATATCCCTTTGATATCATCATCCTGGATCAAAGATGGTATTTCTCCTCTTTCGGCAGCTTCAATTTCTCCCATGTTTTCCCTTAATTCAGGTGGAATATACGATAGATTGAGCCTGTTGAAAATATCTTCCTCATCGCGGCATATTATAAGGTCTTCACCGTGAAACAATCCATATTCGTTCATTTTTATCCCCATCTTTTTTGCCCTATGTCTCATAGCCGTATTATGCTCCTTGCTGCCTGTAAAGTGATGAAGGGCATAAGGGTATTCTTCATCCTTGACAACTCTCAAATCCGTATTTATACCAGAGTTTAAAATGACACTGGACTTGGTATCGCCTTTGGCGATAATCTCTCTTACATCTTCATATGACACAAAGGCATCCATAAGTTCACCAGGGTAATGTGATGAAGCAAGCATATCTACATCTTTGACAACCTCTTTTCTTCTCCTGAGACTCCCTGCTATATCACACCTTTGCACAAGGCCTGTACTTTCCAGAAATTTTTTTAACCTTACAGCTTCATTAAACGCCTCTGCATATAGATACTGACCCGTGTGTTGCTTTATAAACTGTATTCCATCATATATTTTTCTCTGTGTCTTTTCGCCGAAACCCTGCAGCTCTACAAGCCTGTTTTCCATACAGGCGTACTCCAGTTCCCTTATACTCTTTATATTTAGCTTCTCATAAAGCGCCCTGACTTTTTTAGGACCAAGTCCTGGTATTTTCAACATATCTATAAGCCCGGTCGGGATGGATGCCTTGAGTTTCTCATAGTAATCCAACTTGCCCGTTGTAACCAGTTCTGTGAGCTTTTTATTCAAGGCATCCCCTATGCCTTTAATCTCTTTTAACTTATCCTGTTTTACAAGAGTTTCTATATCTTGATCCAGAGTTTCTATTGTCTTAGCAGCATTATAATAGGCTCTGGACTTAAAGGGACTTTCCCCTTTTAATTCCAGCAAAAGGCCTATCTCATTCAGAATATCCACAATAAGTTTTTTGTCCATATCATATCTCGCCCGTCAAATAACACGCTACTATCTCGCCAAAATACATGGTATGGTAGTCGGGATACCACTTTTGATTCAGTTCCGTTGCCAGGTTTTCAGGTATCATATCCTGTTTATAAACTACCTTGCACTCATAGTGTAGCGAACATTCCTTGATAATCGGCGTACTTACCTTTTGACCTGGCAATGCTGTGAGGTTGCACTCCTTAAATTTGTCGTAGTCTCTTCCCGACCGTGAGCCGCAAAAGCGCAATGCCTCTTTAAGGCTATCTCCCATCGGCACACTTACAGTAAATTCATTAGATTTTTCAATCTGCTGATGGGTATAACGGGATAATCTAACAGGTACAATGAAAATCGGCTTGCCCCAAAAGAATGTTATACCTCCCCAACCTATCACCATTGTATTTACCTTATCCCCTTTTGAGGTCAAAAACAACCCGCCTGAAGTCAGCTGCTTATTTACCTCTGCTATGTATTGATTATAAGGAACCTCTTTTATCATACAAACCACCCCTTACTTGAAATACATGAAATATATTCTTTTTACTTATATATCCTATATCTTAATTATAGCATAAATTACATGTTGTATTTTACACCCATTTCACTTTTCCAACAGCCTTCGCCGTAACCCTCGCCTCTAACAAAAGTTTGTCCTTTTTACCTTTTTCGTCGACATCAGCCTGCCTTTCATCCTCATTGAGAATAGCATAATCGCTTATCTGCACATCATCATCCTGATTCGCTCCCACAAATTTCTCCTCCTCGATCTCGAGTTCTACATCTGGATCTTCTGCTCCCCTGGCTATGGCCATTTCTCTGGCCAATCTATGTGCTTCGGCTTGTATAGCTTTTAGCACATCTGTGACATCCTCCCTCCACCGAGGTAGAGAGCATCCCCAGATCAAGCACCTTCTGTATCGTTCTCGGCCTATGGGGTTTGCCATAGATGCATTACCGTCGATACAAACAGTAG
>NZ_FQVH01000070.1 GCF_900129075.1 Caldanaerobius fijiensis DSM 17918 | reverse complement strand
TGGGTTTATTAAGTGTTGTCTTTTTTAGAGTTTTTGAGGCCTTTATTTTTCAAGGTTCCAAAAAATACCACTTGACATTACACCGCTTGTCTTTTGATTATATTAATAGATTATTGCGAAACCCCAAAAAGCTCTAAAATATTGGGGTTTCGCGTTATATTTTCAAAGGATTTCTCCCGCTTTTGTCTAATTTAATACAAGTAATTCTTATCATAAGATCGGAGGGAATCCTATGAAAACCAACTTTAAACAAATTTCTCTTTGCGACATTTATGACGATGTTAAATCCTTTTTCGAAGACGATAAACCTAAGTTTATTAAACTTTTTGATTCTTTCATCAATTTCTCTGAACTTATCCCTTCTTCTTTTTACGACCATTACTACTCTTCACCTATTTCTCGTGCTATCAGTCCTACCCTCTCCAATGCCTTAGTCGTTGATACTACCGGCTTCGAACCTTATGTCAAGGAAAATAATCCTAAATTCTTCGATTCTCTATATCGCAATGCTAAAAAGCTTTCTAAATCTTATTCCCGATTTTAATCCTCATTCCTTCGCCTATAGTAAAATGCCTAAGTCCGCTTCCTCTAACCCTGATGCTAAATTCTCTTATATCAATGGTCATTATTGCTATTCTATTAAAGCTGCTGTCATTACTAATGGCTTAGGTGTTGTCCAACATATCAGCTTTTACGATGATGATTCTCTTGACGCTCACAATGCTTCTTCCGCCGCTGAATCTAAAGATTTGTATGATTCTAAAACCTTAATACCGGTTCTTGATAGTTTTTTCAACTTAAGGCTAGAAAAACTAAGGTAAATGGTAAAACTGTCTATATCCTGGAATGTGATCATCCTTGTACATCTTCTAAATGCGGTAGAATTTTTCATACTTTCCTGGATACCGATTATAGAACCAACACTATTATCCCTCGCAATTCTAAAAAATGGTTTAAGCTCTATAAAAAGCGGACTGTCATTGAAAAAACTATCGCTAACTTGAAAGAATCTATGTCTGTAAATAATTTTAAGCTTAGAAACACTGAAACTATTAAAGCAGACATTTTACTCGCGTGTATAACACAACACATAGGGTTAATTATTACAGCTAAGCTCGGAGCTGTGGACCATCCTTTATCTTTAAAACAACTTTTAGCTTAATATATTGATTTAGCATGCCTAACATTTTTTAGCAATTGGATAGGTTTATTAAGTTTTGCCTTTTTTTAATTTACCTCTTTCTACCATATAATTTCCTCCATATTTTGTCTCTTGCAAATGCTTGATTTGTTACTGAATGCCTAATATTGGTGTTTTTTTCTTCGATATTTACTTCATTTTGCAATTACCTAATTATATTAATATTTATTATAATACATATTTCTGGAATGTCAACTAATATTTGTATTTGTCCTCGGAAGTAGGTACGGGGTAGTGTACTTGGGAAGGAAGGGGAAAGAAGTGGTGGGAGAAGGTAAGAAGCTGCCGAACGACAAAGCGAAGAGGGAGCGGATGATAAGGATAAGCGAGGTAGCGGCGTACTTTGAAGGAAGTGCGTGGACGTTTATTCCGAGTTTCGAGCTGAAAGAGAGAGAACAAAGGTTGGAAAGAGGCGGAAGGTTTTTAAGATTATTGGAAGAACGAACGGAATACATGGTGTACGACATAGGAGAGAAGCCGAGCGAAGCGAAGATAAAGCAGATAAAGGACGAGATGAGGAAGCTGTACAAGGTGGGAGTGTACAGAGCGGCGGTGTTTTACGGAAGCGGAGAAGCGAGAGAGAAGTACGGAATGGAAGGGCTGGGATTGACGGAACAGTTAGTGCTGCCGTACCCGGAAGGGATAGAGATATTGAAGAGGCACGGAGAGAGGGACGTAGTGAAGGAAGCGGCGAGAAAGGCGTTTGAAGAAGTGGGAGAGCCGGAGTGGAGCGAAGCAGACTGCACGGCGGAAGGGAAGCAGGTAGTGGTGCTGATGCTGAACGACATAGAGAAGCGAGCGAAGCTGAAGAACTACTTTGAGCTTGCGAAGTACAGGCACACGAAAATACAGGAAGTGATAATAGTGTGCCTGAAAGAGCAGGAAGAGACGTTCAGGAAGGAGTATCCGATGTGCGAGGTAAGGACGGTGGAGATATAGAAGATTGTTAAAATATTAACAGTTTATAAAAAAGGTAGAGAGAGAGAAAAGAGAAAGGCAGGAAGGTGAAAAAGATGATGTAGATGAAAGATGTATGGAGCAACCCCACTGATGAGCTATAATATCAAGGACATTGTTAAAAGTTTAACATATCGTGTATAGAATGCAAAAGAAATGAGAAATAAGTGAATGGAGGATATAAAAGAAGATATCCAAAGAAGAATGAAGAATGACATAGAAAAACATATTGTTAAAATATTAACTAAAATTGAGATATATAAAAAGGGTTTAAAAAAGTTAAGAATAAAGTAAATGAAGGAAAACGAGGATAAAGTTATTTTGAACAAATATAGAGAAAAAATGGAGAAAGAGTGATAAAATACGAGCAATATTTAGAAATAAAAAGCAAATAAAGAATAATGAGTAAATTTGAGCAAAAACGGGCATTGAAAATGTTTTCACAAAGAGTTATCATGATTTTAGAAAACTTACTAAAATCTTCAAAAGTTAATAAAATAACTGGATGGGGGGAGGTGATGTATTTTGTGTATTAGATAAAGTTGACAAAATCACAGATGTGAAATCTTCAAAAAAGAGAGGAGAAATAATAAACGGGAGTGAAAAATATTTTGTGTATTTAGATTAATTTCATGCTCTTTCTTGATAAGAATCAATTAACATTTTATTTAACCCATTTCTTAGTATAA
>NZ_FQVH01000069.1 GCF_900129075.1 Caldanaerobius fijiensis DSM 17918 | reverse complement strand
TATACTAAGAAATGGGTTAAATAAAATGTTAATTGATTCTTATCAAGAAAGAGCATGAAATTAATCTAAATACACAAAATATTTTTCACTCCCCTCAAAACGGTTAATGCGCCATAAAACTATTTTATAGGCTTTGCTTTTATAAGTTTAACAATGTCAAGAGATAGGTTATCTTCATAAATTATTTGAAAACCGGCTTTTTTTATATTATCAATAGTATTTCTGTTGATATTGGCTCCATATATTCTGACAACTAAGGGGTTTATAATATCCATAAATGTACCTAAGGGTTCTATATTACTTCTTACATGCTCCAGCATGATTAATTCACCATCTTTTCGTAGAACCCTTTTTATCTCTTTTAACCCTTTAATGGGGTCCGGTACAGAACAAAAGACACAAGCTGTTATAACTGTATCAAAAGAGTTGTCAGGGAAATCTAGCTGCTGAGCATCCATTAATTTAAGCGTTATATTTAAACCCAGTTTATTTGCCCTTGTTATTGCTTTTTCAAGCATCTTTGGACTAAAATCTATTGCTGTGATATTAATATCCTTAGGATAATAAGGCATATTTTTGCCCGTCCCAACACCAATTTCCAGAACATCGTGGCCCTTTACATGATTAAATAATTCTTTTCTCCATTTAGACATCCACCTTTTTTCCATCATGTCCTCAATTCTATCATAGTATTTTGCTGCCCTATCGTATCGCTTTCTTATGATTTCTGTTGTATCTTTCACATGCAGTCCTCCTTTTGGCTATTTTTTGTTTATTCTGACAATAATTCTAGTATATATTTCTCTAATTACTATGATAATACGATTTTATGTAGAAAATATGAAGATTTATTTTTATTCTTCATATTTTCTCCACAATTGAATTGTATGATGTATATGTAAAAAAAATCGAAGGAGGTAATAAAAATGGGATTGGTCGACAGAGTAAAGTCAATTTTTAAGGCAAAGGCAAATTCAATATTGAATGAACTAGAAGACCCTGAAGAGGCTCTAGAGCTGTCTCTTGAAGAACTGAGAGAGCAATTAAATAAGATAAATAAGTCGCTTATCGAGGTTACTACGGTTAAGAAAAGGCTTGAAAGTAACCTATCAGATATAAGGGATAAAATACGATTGGCACAGGAACAGGCTGATCTATCAATTGCTTCCAACCGCGAAGATTTGGCCCAGGCGGCATTGGCTAAAAAGATGGATCTCACAGAGCAAGAAGAACGGATTTCTAAAGAATTGGAACAGTTAGAAGAAAAGATAAAGATAATCACGGCTAATAAAGAAAAATTGGAGAGGCATATTTACGATCTGCAGAACAAAAAAGAGGAATTGATCGCCATGAATCGTGCAGCAGATGCTCAAATAATGGTTAAAGAAGCTATTGCAGGCATCTCCAGTGATATTTTAAATATAAATCAGAGAATAGCCAGGGCACAAGAAAAGATAAAAGAGAAAAATAACAGGGTAGCCGCTATGGATGAACTTATTGAGATAAATGCACTGGATGTATTGGATGAAACAGATCCTATCCAGGAAGAGCTGAATAAAATCCAAAGGGAAGAGAGGATAAAGCAAGAGTTAGAGCAACTGAAAAAGAAGAAGGGAGTGTCATAATAATGGGATGCGGTGGTGGATTGTTTAGAATATTTGATTATTATGGATTTCCGAGAGGGTGTGGAGGTTATAGAGAGGATTCCTGCGACAGTTATATTCGGGATGATTTTGATGAAAAGATGACATTACTAAAGAGGATGTATGCAGAAGGAATTATTGATGACAGGCAATTCGAAAGGTATAAACAGATGATATATGATAACGCCATAAGCTTTGAAGAATTAATGGATATCAGAAGGCGCAACTTAAACAAAATAAAACAACAGGAGCAGAAAAGAGGTACTAACAGTACTGATAGCGACATTGATGCAAAAATGCAAAAATTACAACAAGCAAGGCTTAAAGTACTGCAAGTTAAGGATAAATTGCGACAGAGGATTGATGAACTTAAGGCGGAAAGAGATAAGATGGAAAACATGGCAGAAAGTGTAATAAAAATCAGCGAAGAAAAAACTGAGGAGTTTATTAGTAAGAAGATCGAGATAGAAGAGAGCATTCAGAGGTTGACTAAGCAAGACAGTGAGTTGGAGAAGCAGATAGAAGAAATAGATGAGATGATCAAAGAACTTCAGACAAAAAAGTTGGAATATGAGGCTGTAAAGCTTAAAGAGGAGATAGAAAATTTAAAATAATTGAAAATAGGAGGTAATAAAAAATGAGAAGGAAGTTATTAATAACAGTGGTTTTATCAGTTGTGTTAATAGGATTAATTGGAGGGATGGCTCTGGCAAAAGGTACTAACAGTGTAGCTCTCCCTAAAAATCCGGTTAACACTGTAAATCAAACAAAAGATATAAGGCAAAATAATTATGGGTATGAAAACATGATTGAGATTATGAAAGAAAATGGACTAACAGATATGGCGAATCTCATGGAAAAAGGAGATTTCAAGGGCATGGATAAACTTATGGAGAACCTATCAGATGCCGATTACCAAAAGATGATAAAGATAATGAGAGACAACGGGTATGGCAATATGGCTGCTATGATGGAGTCTATCGGGAAAAACGGAATGATAGAAATGCACAAAGCTATGGAGGGTATGCATAGCTGGAACAGCGGCATGATGGGTGGCTTTTAATGGCCACCTTGTAAAATTTTTTGATAACAAATGCCTTGAGACTCAAAAGATTTGAGCCTCAAACAGCAAAATAATAATATTGAAAGTTAAAGAGCTCAATACCGTATAGGGCGGTTATTGAGCTCTTTGGGAGTGAAAAATATTTTGTGTATTTAGATTAATTTCATGCTCTTTCTTGATAAGAATCAATTAACATTTTATTTAACCCATTTCTTAGTAT
>NZ_FQVH01000068.1 GCF_900129075.1 Caldanaerobius fijiensis DSM 17918 | reverse complement strand
TATACTAAGAAATGGGTTAAATAAAATGTTAATTGATTCTTATCAAGAAAGAGCATGAAATTAATCTAAATACACAAAATATTTTTCACTCCCGGATATAGTGTTAAACCAATTGATTATAATGTATCCGGTAGATTGAATGCCTACGATCTTCAAAGGCATTCAAAAAACCAATTTAATTCATTTTAATGCATAAAATGTAGAAAAAAGGTTATTGTTCACTCCCAAAGACCGCCCTCTTTTAATTTATAAATCGCTAAAACCTTTTGTATTCCTCACTAATAATGTAACAACTTCCACATGGTACGTTTGGGGAAACATGTCCACAGGCTGCACTTCAATGACATCAAAACCATTATCAGCTAAAAAGCGCAAATCCCTCGCCAATGTACCCGGATCGCAGGATACATACACAATCCTTTTCGGTTTCATAGCTGCTAAAGTTTCTAACAATCTACTATCACAGCCTCGTCGAGGAGGATCGACTACCACAACGTCAGCTACTATCCCTCTTTTATACAGGCTATTTAACTCATCTTCCGCCTTACCTGCTATAAAGTTAGCGTTGGCAATGTGATTTATCGCGGCGTTCTCTTTAGCCGCTTCCACAGCCTCCTCTACTACCTCAATCCCATATACCTCTTTCGCCTTTCTTGCCAGGTAAAGGCTTATAGTACCTATTCCGCAATAGGCATCTACGACCACTTCATTTCCTGAAAGGTCAGCGTATTCCAGAACTTTATCGTACAACTTGACCGTTTGTTCAGGATTTACCTGAAAAAAAGAAAGAGGGGTTATGTTAAAATACAAGTCCTTTATTTTATCAATTATTTTATTAACACCATATAAAATCTTTGTTTTTTCCCTCTTTCTTTTATCTTCACACTTAAAAAGTTGTACAATACTCACAACGCCTTTAATCTGCTTCAAATAATCAATCAAATATTCGCTATCGCTTAGGTCTTTATCTACTGTCTCCAATATCACCATTATATTTCCGTTAAAACTGGATAGCTTTGTTATTATGCTTAATATCTCATGGTTAGCAAACTTTTTAATAAACTCTCTTACAGCTTTAACAACATCCATCACCGCAGTATCTTGAATATAGCACCTCTCTACAGGGATCACATCATGGCTTTTAGGTGCCCTAAAACCTATGACAGGATCATCGTCAACCCACATTACAGCAAATTCGGCCTTGTTCCTATAGTGCCATGGTTTATCTGCTCCTATAATATCATTTACTTTTGCTTCAATCTTGCCTATACGCTTTAACATGTTTTTTACTTTATTCGTCTTATACCTGAGCTGGCCTTCATAACTCAAATGCAAAAGCTGACAACCGCCACAATTTTTAGCGTTGCATTCTGGCTCAATCCTATCAGGGGAACTGATGATAATTTTCACTGCATCTGCAACAGCGTAATTTTTCGTCACTTTAAAAATTCGAGCTTCGACTCGCTCTCCAATTACAGCACCTCTTGTAAAAACAGTAAACCCATTTACTTTACCAACGCCCAATCCTTCACTGGATAAATCTACGATATCAATAATATAACTTTCTCCAACTACTACAGGTTGTTTCATACCACGCCATCCTTTGTAAAACACATTTGCTCAAGGGTTTCACATATTACCTCAATGTTTTTAAGCGGCACATCCGGTTCACATTCTGCGTATAACATAAGTCCTCCTTCAGGCATAGCTAAAGTATCTATAGCTTCTCTTATATGGTCTTTCAATTGCTGTGGTGTAGCAAAAGGAAATAACTGTCGATCTAGATCCAGATTTATGCACATCTTGCCTTTAGCGGTCCTGGCCAATCCTTCAAGCGTATTTGCCCTCACCTGCGGATTTATTATATTTACTCCACATTCATAAAGATCATCTATAATCTCTAAAATATGTCCGTCTGTATGAAGATGGACGAGAACACCATTTTCTCTGCAAGCCCCAACCATTTTAGCATAGGCAGGCTTTATATATTTGCGCCACTTCGCAGGGCTTATAGGTAAAGCATTCTGGTTTCCAAGGTCATCGCCCATGTATATCATTTCTACACCTATTTCCAATAGCTTGTTTATGAGCCTCATGTTGTGATTCAATACCATTTCGATCAAGTCATTTAATCGAGGCTCGTCTGTGGCCACATCTAGCATAAAATTTTCAAAACCCCTCAAGTAATAAAGCCTCATATACATGTGCCCATGAGGTAAACCGAAACTCGCCAACCCTCCTTTTTGCTTGATCTGTTCAAAGCGAGCCTTTAATTCATCCCAATTTACCTGTGGACCCCTATCAGCTTGGACCATTGGATCTGGAGCTTTATAAGTTTTAAAGTTCTCCCAATCCTCTAATGGAGATTCGACTACAGCCCCCTCAAGACCCGGTTCGATATTTTCCCAAACACATCCCCAACTATCAGTAAATCTCCCCTTTCTATAACCGGGGTCCCAATTCTTCTCATCGGTAATAGAATCCAGGTCAACCCCATTAACAGCCCATGGAAATAATTTTGGATGTTCCTGCACGATTTTCACCAGGTCCCGCCCATATTTTACCCATGTAGCAGGCATAATCCCAACACTTACAGGAATCCAATTTGGATACCTGAATTCCACAGCTTTCAGGTAATTTTCCGTCACCGCATCTTTTGCGTGTTGAGTGTGACGCATTAAAACATTTTCAAATGGCATAATATCTCCCTCTTAATATTTATCGTCAACTATATTGTCGTAAATCTTTCTTAAATAAATAATACCACATAGCAAATTATTGTGAACCCTCTCCCTCCTAAAGAGGAGGGAGTTTCCTATTTCATCGACCGCTGCCTGCTGTTATTCACAACAGGTCTTACACAATCTCCATAGGCGTAACTTCGGGTGGAACCTTCCCTACGAAAAATGTTATTACGTTTTTATGCAGCTATCCCCAATTGCCTTAATCCTTCATGAGGTATATTTATTGCTGCATTTATATCTCTATCTATTTCTAATCCGCATCCACATCTGTGTATCCTTACCGATAAGTCTTTTTCCTCTATTTTTCCGCACCTTGAGCATCTTTGTGATGTGTACGCAGCATTTACTTTTATGAATATTTTTCCTTCTCTTTCCGCTTTATACTGTAAATACTTATCCAACATTCCCCACCCTGCATTCGCTATTGATTTTGCAAGTTTATGATTTTTCATCATACT
>NZ_FQVH01000067.1 GCF_900129075.1 Caldanaerobius fijiensis DSM 17918 | reverse complement strand
TTTTTAAAAACCTCCTTCTCGGTTTGTTTTATTTTTGAATTCTTACCAAGAAAGAGGTTTTTAATCATTTTACACAAAATTTTTTACAGTCTCCATTAATCGCAGCTGCTTCTCTTTTTATTGATTATACTTTAACCGTTGCAGTTAGTATATCGTCAGGAACAGATGCTATAACATCAGCGTTTCCTTTCTTAAGACCTTATCATTTATTGATTGATTTATGTGTGCTTTTTGGTATACTTATGCTCATTAATTTGCGCGGTGTACGTGAATCATCCACAGTTTTTGTTTTTCCTACATACGGGTTTATTATCGGTATAATTATTCTTATAATAGCAGGAATAATATCTACGCTAACAGGCCGACAGCCTATTATACCATCAGCATCTCTCAGATTTTCATTTGATGCCGGTGCTCTTTTTGTGATATTGAGGGCTTTTGCCAGTGGATGTAGTTCAATGACAGGTGTAGAAGCTATATCCAATGGTGTAACCGCGTTTAAACCACCCGAAGTAGAAAATGCAAGAAAAACTACTTTCTTAATGGCGCTTATTCTTGGCATCATGTTTGGTGGTATTTCGTTTTTGGTACTTCACTATCATTTGCTTCCTCAAACTAATCAAACTATGCTTTCCCAATTAGCGTCCAAAATTTTTGGTCATGGCTGGATGTATTACTATATACAGATAACTACAATGTTAATCCTTTATTTAGCAGCTAATACATCGTTTAATGGTTTACCACCTTTGTTAGCGTTATTAGCACGTGATAACTACGTGCCTAGATATCTAGCAGCTCGCGGAGAACGATTGGTATATTCCGGAGGCATAGTGTTGTTAAGCATCGTGTCAGCTTTATTTATATACGCTTTTAGAGGCAATACTGAACATCTTATTGCACTTTATGCCCTAGGTGTGTTTATATCATTTACCATTTCTCAAAGCGGAATGGTTATCCACTGGAATCGCGAAAAAGGTGCTAACTGGCATATAAGAGCAATAATAAATGCTATTGGAGCCATAACAACAGCCATAATAGTGGTAATCATTGCTATTACTAAATTTATTTACGGGGCTTGGTTGGTAGTTGTTTTTATACCTTCATTAATTATTGTATATAAAAAAATTTATAAACACTATAACGATATAAGAGAGCAATTGCGATTACCAAAAGATCATTATGGTAAAGCAAAAGATTTACCAATAGGTAAAAATTATGTTATAATGCCTATTTCCGGTGTTAACCGCGTAGTTGAAAAAACATTATTGTATGCCCGAATGATTTCTCCTGATTCAAACATTACAGCGTTATATATAAGTATTAACAGAGAAGATATAGAAGAAATACAGAAAAAATGGGAACAGTGGAATCCAGGGATAGAATTAAAAATAATATATTCTCCGTTTCGTACTATTTTAAGACCGCTGGCAAATTATATAGCTCATATGCGAAGTCGAATTGGACCTAATGATTTTATAACAGTTTTGATACCCGAATTTGAACCTAAAAAACTATGGCACAGGTTATTGCATAATCAAACGGGGTTATATTTGCGTGCGTATTTTCATTTTAAATATGATGTAGTTATCAGTGTTGTACCTTTTAAGTTAAAGAAATGAGTATTTGATTTTAAAAGCAAAGAGTATTAAACAATTGTAGTGATAATACTCTTTGCTTTTTTATTTTTATCTTTCGTCTAATATTATACTATTCCATACGCCAATATCAGGTGATGGTATTACTGCCCAATCTACAAGATTTTCGCTTTTTATTGTGCTAATTCCCCTTTTTATGGAGGTTTCCACGGCTGTAACATCACCTGTTAATATTGTATAGCATTTACCTGCAAGGCCCTGAGCAACTTTTATCTTAACTAAATCTACAACTGCTGTCTTAACAGCCGTATCTGCAGACAATATAGCTGCCGCTACCGTATATGTCTCAATTATTCCTAAAGCATCTTTACAAAGGTCATCTCTAATATGCCCTGATAACGCCTTTATAACCTGCTGATCAATATTTCCTAAAACACATGAATCTAAAATATTATTATTAAACTCTTCTTTACCTATCTGAACAGCACTATAGACAGCAGCCAAATCTCCCGCCAAAATAACCATATATTTTCCCGGGCAGAGGGAAATAGCTTTTAAGATCTCAATTGGTGATTGTTTTAACATTCTATCTGCAAGCAATATGCCCTTTGTTACATTTTTTGTTTCGATAAGACCTACTGCTTTGCGCACCTATATCACGTCCTTGAAATCTGTGTTATCTAAAATTCCCACCACAGCTGCATCAATAGGGGCATTTTCCTCCCTTAATCCTTTATATGCTGCGCTTCCTAAAGCCACAATTACATACTCTCCAACACCCGCACCTATTTTATCAACAGCTATCATATAGTCAGTTTGCTTTTTGTCGTCCTTGCGCACAGGCTTCACTATTAAGAGCTTATATCCTACTAACTCTTCACTTTTACGTGTCGCTATTACATTTCCGACAACCTGGCAAATAATCATCTCATCACCTCAATGACATATAAACACTTTGTCACCGCATCGTATACCCATGGCATTGGCATCATCGGTATCAACATGCATTTCTGTCCTGAATTTTTCACTGACACGCACTTGCACATTATCTAATATTCCGCCCTTTTCACCTCTTACCCTAACTTTAACTATGTCATTATCTTTGAGTCCATATCTTTTTGCATCTTCGGGAGTCATATGTATATGCCTATTAGCAACTATACACCCTTCTTCTAATTTTACAACTCCTTTTGGCCCCACAATTATAATAGATGCGGATCCTGATATGTTTCCGGAAGGTCTCACAGGAGCATCAATTCCCAACTTAAAACAATCGGTTTTTGATAATTCCACCTGAGTCTTTTCTCTTACAGGACCCAAAACTCTTACTTTTTCTAATGTGGATAGATTTGGTCCTATGAGAACCACGGTCTCCTGAGCAGCGAATTCATCGCCCATCAACATGTTTCTTACATGTAAAGTCGCTCCTTCTCCAAAAAGTTTATAAAGGTCTTCACGGCTCAAATGAACGTGGCGAGCAGATACACCCACTGGTATGCCTTGAAGTTTATTTAATTCTTCTATAGCTAAATGCGTTATAAGTCTAACCAATTCCTCGCGTTCCATTATTTCACATCCTGTTTAGGATTAACCTGGGCAGACGTGTTATCGTCAGGTTTTTTGTTAAACCGAGGTAATATATCTTCTATTTCAGCATGAGGCCGAGGTATAACGTGGACTGCAACTACTTCACCTAAACCTTGGGCAACTTGCGCCCCAACTTCTGTAGCCGCTTTAACCGCAGCCACGTCACCTCTTATAAAAACTGTAACAAGACCTGATCCTATTTTTTCTGTTCCAACTAAAACCACGTCAGCTGCCTTAACCATAGCATCAGCTGCTTCAATCGCTGCCGTTAATCCTCTGGTTTCGATCATGCCCAATGCTTCGTTAGGCATTCCTATTTTACCTCCTTATCGTAAAATTTCAGTATCTCTTTGTGGGGATTGGCTACAACAGCATACGAAGCCACCTTATCTTCAGATTGCAGTGCAGCTACGGCAGATTTTAGCGATGCTGTTACCGACGATATATCACCTTTAACAATAATTGTAACTAATCTCCCACCTAAGCGCGGTTCATATGCTAAAAGCTCAACATTCGCAGTTTTTAACATAATATCTAAAGCTACCACAGCAGCCACATAGCCCCTTACTTCAATTATTGCAATGTCATATTTCATATCCTTTATACCCCTCGTATAATATGATTTGTAATCAACCAAAAAGGTCGACCTTTAACAAGATTAATAAAGATCTTTGATATTTAAATATTGTTTCTTTAA
>NZ_FQVH01000066.1 GCF_900129075.1 Caldanaerobius fijiensis DSM 17918 | reverse complement strand
TGGGTTTATTAAGTGTTGCCTTTTTTAGAGTTTTTGAGGCCTTTATTTTTCAAGGTTCCAAAAAATACTACTTGACATTACACCGCTTGTCTTAACGTCCATGCTCTTTCAAACATGTAAAAGCCAATACCCGCCATTTTAAATGTATCATGGCCGTTGTTTACGAGCTCTTTAAGCCTTTCCCTCAGTAGATCTTCGTCAATACTGGGAAAAGCATATCCTTTAAGAGCTAGTTCTTACTCCAACAGTCTTTTTGCAGCTGCCATGGCATATGTTCGCCTTTTTGTCATTGCTAATACTTTATTTGGCTCAATTCTATTTTAGCATTTCTCTTTTCTCCTTGGTTCTTACAATGTTCTTGTCATGAATATTTCATCTATAACCTTTTTGGCAAACTCAGCTATTTCTATACGATTATCACCTCCTGTATAGATAATTGGCTCGCCATAGGTCTCACAAAGCCTATTGATAAGCTTTGTGGAAGCAATTAGAGAGTCATGAACAACCTTTCGGTTCTTATCAAGCTGTGCAATGTACTCTCTGTATTCCCTTGGTTCCATTCTATCTCTAGCAGCAATCATGGCAGCTTCCATATCTATCACAGCTTTAACATAATTGCCACAAGCTTTTATATATTCCTCTATAGCAAGCATATCGTCTGTTACAAATGAACTTCCCGAACTTTTAATTTTTTCAACTAATGAATTAAACTTCTCCCTTATCATATGTCCTCTCCTTTACTATTAAACATAAGCAAGTTCTTCTAATTCTCGCTTATTACTAAACAGAAAATCTATTGCCTGATGTGATGCGATTGTTATTTCAGTAATCAACCACTTTCTTTCTAATTTTTCCACCGTCAGCGTTATCCCCGTCCTCCACTCCTCACCGGGAACGCTTGTTATTTCTACAATATTCCCAGTGATAAAGAATTTATTTTTTTTAGGTGTAGGTTTAAAACTTTTTGCAATTCTTATTAGCATGGATTCATCGGCATATTTTGTATCCGCATAGATGTCGTAAGCGACTCTATCATCCTCAAATATTAGGTATAAATGGTTTTCGTTTTTAATAGAGGTATCTCCGGATGCTGCCGGTGGAGTCATATCAAGATTTATCAAAACCGCCTTTGTTATTAATCCTTTTATCTCTTTTTCGCTCTTAACTTCTGAGTGGTTAGGCAAAAACAAAGGTTGATCGGGCTCATAACTTATAATCTGTATCCCGCCAATCGGTACATTGTCCTTTTCAAATAAAGGAAGTTCATTATTTGATATGATTTTCGTTTTACTAATAATCTTAAAAATTGTATTCTTTTCCGTAATTGAACCCGGCGTATCTGTTTTTATCTTCCAATCGGTAGGTATTTTAATGGTGAAATACCTTGTCTGCAAAGAAGTATTTGACATAGGATTTGTTAATAATACAAAACCTAGAATAATAAAAGCAATTACCCCTGTAACAATAAACAATCGTCTTTTATCTTTAAATATGTCAGCCATTTTTATCATTTTTATTCTCCTTTCAATATTGCCCTTCATTATCTACCATCCCGACAAGCTTTAAAGATATATGCCGAGAATTTAAGCTTTCCAGCATAGTAATAATTGTTCTTCCGTATTCCTTTTCTTCTCCGCCTCCCAAAATATTCAATACCTTTCTGTCAGCAGCTACCTCCATATCCTGCCGGATTCTTTTGAAAAAATACCATAATAAAGGATTGAACCAGCGAATTATCTGCAATAAAAGTAAAATTATGAATAGTCTTTGGTTTTCATCCCGTTGATTTTGTCAGCCTTTCAACAATCTCGGAACTTGTTGCTTGATTGAGATTTCAGAGTATTTTGATAACTTCTAATTCGGATCCAGATATTTTTGGAATTTTTCTCATTATGTTCTTACCTCGCTTATCAGTTTTCAAATGTCGCTTGTCTTATTGATAATATCTCCATATTTCTATTTTACCGGGTTGGTTATATTTAGTCAAAATAGTTAATTACATAAATAAATATTAAGAAAATACTTAAGCTTTTTTAGTAGCAGGTTATATACGGTGCAATCCTTTCTGTAAGTTTTTTAATATTTTCCTATTTGTATATTAAAAATAAGAGGCAAGAGAAGCTGGAAGTCTTGGGCAAGGACTACCATCTCAGCTTTACTTCGCCTACATCTTGCAAAGCTGACCCTTGACAACCTCGCGTTCTGCGATGGTTAGGATAACCAATCACTGCAAAGGATAAAAAGACTTTTATTTTGTTGACCTTATTATTTTTTTATTTTATAATATATTAGAATTTTATAATATGCTAAAATACTTAATTGAAAGGATGACCTAAATGAACCAGTTGAATTCAATCAGAGCGGAATTTTATAAAGCGCTGGCTCATCCCACCCGTATCAAAATTCTCGAGTTACTTAAAAATGGAGAAAAATGTGTATGCAATATCATAGAGGAACTGGGGTTGGAGCAATCCAATGTATCCCAACACTTAAACGTATTGAAAAACCAGGGTATCGTAGCATCCAGGCGTGAAGGTACTTTTGTAATGTACTATGTACTAAACCCCAGAATATATGACCTTATAGATATAACCGATAAAATCCTGGAAATGCAGCTGGAAACAGTGCAAAAAGAGCTTAGAGAAAGGAGAAATAAAATATGATACAGTCACTGGCAGATTATATCGTATATAAGCTCATGAATATAGAACCACACACAAAAGCAGGCAGTGCCTTAAATTTCTTCATATATGACACCATAAAAATTTTTCTGCTCCTTGCGATCTTAATATACACTATCTCTTTTATAAGAAGTTATTTACCGCCTGAAAAGGTAAAAAAAATACTGAGCAGAGAGCACGAATTCCTAGGTAATATCTTAGCAGCACTACTGGGCATCGTCACGCCCTTTTGCTCCTGCTCTGCAGTACCATTATTTATAGGCTTCATAGAAGCAGGCGTGCCTTTAGGAGTCACATTTTCATTTCTCGTGGCATCTCCTGTGATAAATGAGGTAGCCGCTACGATGCTTTTTGCATTATTCGGCTTTAAAATAGCTTTTATATATATCTTATCGGGACTCATTATCGCCATTATCAGCGGTTTTATTATTGGAAGGCTGCATTTAGAGCATCTGGTAGAAGACTACGTCTACAATATACATGTAGGCCAAACTGAAGTGGCTTCCATGAATCTAAGAGCAAGGCATGACTTTGCCTTTAATAGTATGAAAGATATCGTAAAAAGGGTATGGCTATTTATATTACTGGGAGTAGCAATTGGAGCGCTTATACACGGTTACGCCCCTTTAGACTTTATGAGTAAAATCGCCGGTAAAAACAACCTTCTGGCAGTACCCTTAGCTACCATCATAGGAATACCTCTTTATTCCAATGCCGCTGGAACCATACCCATTGTGCATGCGTTAACTGAAAAAGGCGTTAGCATTGGTACTGCATTGTCTTTCATGATGTCTATAACGGCATTATCAGTCCCTGAGATGATTATACTGAGAAAAGTCATCAAACCCAAACTTATAGCAATATTTATAGGAATTGTGGGCATTGCCATCATGTTTACAGGCTATCTATTTAACATTATTATCTAGATCAAAGTGATGTTGATAGGCGAGGCATTTATATAATAATATAATCTATAATCTTGCAGAAAGGATGATTTGCATGGAAATTAAAATACTTGGCGGCGGATGCGCTAACTGCAAAGCACTGGAAAGGCTGACAAGGGAAGTTATAGAGGAACTTAATCTGAACGCAAATATAACAGAAGTTAAAGACATTCAGAAGATACTTGCATACGGTGTCATGAGCACACCAGCATTGGTTGTCAATGAAAAGGTGCTGGTATCAGGAAGGGTTCCATCAAAAAACGAAATACTCAATCTCATAAAAGCAGAAGTACAATAATAGAGACTGTAAAAAATTTTGTGTAAAATGATTAAAAACCTCTTTCTTGGTAAGAATTCAAAAATAAAACAAACCGAGAAGGAGGTTTTTAAA
>NZ_FQVH01000065.1 GCF_900129075.1 Caldanaerobius fijiensis DSM 17918 | reverse complement strand
GTGTAAACAATCAAAAAATCCACAAATGGCCATTTAAGAGAATAGAAAACCTGATAACATACAAAGCAGAAGATAAAGGAATAAGGGTAGAAAAACAAGAAGAAAGCTACACAAGCCAATGCAGCCCTTATGAAGAAGAAGTAAGTGAAAAGACTGCAAAGAAAACAAACCGCAAACAAAGAGGGCTGTATATTATTGAAAACAAATTATTCAATGCCGATTGCGTAGGAGCATATAACATAATGAAAAAGTATCTGCGAAGGATAGGGAGACCTATCACGGCAGTAGTGGGGTTGGACACCCCAGTTGCGTACCGATGGAACTTTTATCGAGGTTTCATCGGGAGCACGAAGCGCGCCAATTCATTGGCGATGTAGTTCACAATCAGGAGTGTTTCTGCTCTTTGCAAATTTTATATTTGAGCGATTAGAATTAAAGTGAAGTTGCCGTGTGAAGATTTTTAAAAAAGCAGACAAAAATACCCTGACTGGTATTACCAAAAATCAGGGCTAAAAAATAACTTTTTGCACAAAAACCTATCTTTTGCAGATGGTTAACAATTTCACTGGGTAATGCCTATTTTGCGCAGCCATTGGGATACCTTGGCTTGCGCGTTTCCTGCGTCGCTTCCATATATTTCAAATACATTCAGGATGGTTGATTGAGGGCATAGCTTAGTGATATCACTACTAATTCGCCCCTTTCCACCTCCGCCGTGCGTGCAAAAGGGTACGATGGTTTTACCTGACAAATCGTATTCTGATAAAAAGGTAGCAATCGGAGGTGCTATTGTACCCCACCAATTTGGTGAACCAACAAAAATCGTGTCGTATGTCTCAATATGATCGATTTTTGATTTTAATGGAGGCTTATAACCTGCCTGTATTTCTTTCTTTGCTTGCTCCACAACCGCACGGTATGAAGTGGGATAAGGCACTGCAGGTTGTATCTCACAAATAGTTCCACCAATCTCTTTGTGGATTATATTTGCAATTTTACGCGTGTTTTCGGACCAGGTAAAATAGGCGACAAGGATTTGTTTTGCCACATTTACTCTCCTTTCAAAATATTTATCCTGGAGGGTGCGTCGTTTAAAGCACTTAGTCCCTCTGGAGCCAGCTAAATATCTGCTGTGCCTATGGCCGCTGATTTATCAAATAGGGCCCACAATTCGATGAGGTACATACGGCTCTTCCAAATAGGCAACCTCCTCTGGGCTCAGAGAAACCGATAAAGATGCCACCGCTTCTTCTACATGGGAAATCTTTGTCGCACCTATAATAGGAGCAACCACCGGTTCTTTCTGCAATAACCAAGCCAATGCAATCTGTGCCTGAGATACTCCGTGTCTTTGTGCCACTTCCTTTACCCGATCCACTATAATCTTATCCGTTTCATACGTCGAGTCATATTTGGATTTCGCAACTTGGTCGGTTTCATAACGTTTAGTTTCCGCTGACCAATCTCGGCACAACCTTCCTGCTGCCAGTGGACTATAAGGTGTGACGGCTATCTTTTCAGCTTTGCACAACGGCAACATTTCCCTTTCTTCTTCACGGTAAATGAGATTGTAGTGATTTTGCATGCTTACAAAACGAGTCCAGCCGTTCTTTTCTGCCGTGTAAAGCGCCTTTTGGAATTGCCACGCATACATCGCAGAGGTACCTATATACCTAGCCTTTCCGGCTTTTACAATATCATGCAATGCTTCCATCGTTTCTTCAATTGGAGTATTGTAATCCCAACGATGAATAATATACAGATCGACATAATCCATTCCCAAGCGTTTCAAGCTATTGTCGATCTCCCTCATAATTGCTTTCCTGGAAAGGCCTCCACCATTAGGCCCATCAAACATTTTACCCCATACCTTTGTGGCAATAACAACCTCATCGCGGTTTGCAAAGTCCTTTATTGCACGTCCTAGAATCTCTTCGCTTATCCCAAGTGAGTATACGTTAGCCGTATCAAAGAAGTTAATTCCAAGCTCAAGAGCTCTTTTAATAATAGATCGACTCTCTTCCTCATTAAGCACCCATTTATGCAGCCATACATTAGGGTCTCCAAAGCTCATACACCCTAGGCAAATCCGCGATACTTCAAGTCCTGTGTTACCTAATCTTACATATTCCATTGTTTGACCCTCCTACCAATGATATAGTTTATTTTACTCTACAATTAAAGTATACATGCTTGAGTTAACTCCAAGTCAATACCCTTTTAAGATTATAGACCATATATAGGTTTACATAATAGCTTGTATCACATAGTTGGATTTTGTCTTGCCACTTATAAAGTAGATCTTTTTTCTCTTTAAATAGATATGATGGACAAATCTTTTAAGAGATACCTCCCTTTGTTGAATAACGATAAAAACTGTTAACGAAGTCCTTTGCTTTTTGACAAATGTTTAGCAAAAAAAACAAACACTAATAAGGAAAATATAACCGAAACAGCACTAATTGTGAATAATATCTGGTAGCTTGTGTATTTTGCAACCCAACCAAATATAATTGAACCTAATCCAATGCCAAGATCAGTAGCAGTTGAAAAGGAGGCACTGGCTACTCCCCGATGATCTGGAGGAACGAGACGTAATATCGTCGCTTGGAGAACTGGTTGTGCAGAACCAAAACCAATACCGTACAGAGTCGCTGAAACAAGCATACCGAACAATCCAGTCGAGAGACTTAGAACAATCAAAGCTAAAATAGAAATCAAAAGAGCAGGTATAACCACAAACATCTCACCGTACTGGTCTGAAAGTTTTCCTCCAATGGGACGGCTTAAGAAAAGCGTTGCAGAATAAACCAGAAAAAATAAACCGGAATTGACCCTAAGCGAGTCAGCGAACAGTGGAACAAAAGTGGTAATACTGCCATAGGAGATAAATAGAAATAAGACCGATACTGCAACAGACAAGACAGATTTCTCAAAAAATTCGATTCTCCTTGAATCCGATTGTGGTTGGAAAGGCATTTTCACACCAAACGGTAATAGTAATGCTGTGATAGAAAAAGCTACAGCAAATAGAAACAGAGCATGATATGAGAGTTTCTGTACAATCCAAACACCTAACATTGGACTAATAGCCATAGCAAAGGTCATAGCTGTCCCATACCATCCCATACCCTCCCCATAGCGAGCTTTGGGAACTATGTCTGCAATCACTGTACCAATAGCAGTTGTAGAAATAGCCCAACTTACTCCATGCAATATTCTAAGCCATATCAAATCAGTAATTCCGTTCACCCAATTATACATATACATTGTCAAAGTAAAGAAAGATAGCCCCAGTATAATAAACGATCGCCTACCAAACCTATCCAGAAGTCCCCCGATAACTGGTCGGAAAATAACTGCAGACAACATAAAGATACCCATAGAGAGCCCTACATGGGTTTCATTACCACCTATATGTTTTATAAACAGTGGTAGAGTTGGATACAACATATAAAATGCGGTAAACAAAAAAAATGTCTCCAGGATCATAAGAATAAAAGATCTTGTCCACAAGCGTTCCATGTTTCGTACCTCCTCAGAATAAAATATTACTTTCACAACTAGAGTGTACATGTTGAAGTTAGCTCTAGGGAAATACTCTAAACCGCTTCTCCATAATCAGAGTATACATGCTGGAGTTAACTTCAAGTCAATACCCCTTTTGAAATTTGAAACTTTGACGCTCCTTGACGCTACCTTTGGGTCTACTTGTTATCTTACTTTTTCCCATTCGCCTGGTACCATTGGAATTGGAAAGGAGGTAATGCCGGATGGCTACTGGGATTGCAGATACCATCAGCCCTGTGGGAAGGGAGTACCGTATTTCGGAAAAAACGTGGGAGGCAGAGAAGCCAATATAGAAATCAACGATGCTTTCCGTTCTCCTTAATGAGTATCAACGTTTACGAGAGAAATTTTGGTGTACCTTCTTTTAAGTCCTTTGGAAGTAAATTATAATTTTATCATAAATAGTTATAATTTTCCTATAAAAGAATGAGATGGTAATATGATCAAACGAGAAGTACTCAAAAGAGTGCAAGACATTATCCGATATGTGGAGCACCAACAAACGCTACCTACCGGTGCCTGCTCTGTGGTAGCTGCGAAGAAGCTGAAGATGCTCGTGAAAGAAGCTCCACCTTCTCTCGTTTACGACCTTTCCTGTATTCACAGCCAACTTCTCTACTTCGGAGACAGACGTAGGTACTGCTCTGAACCGAATGAAGCAACTCCTACATAACAAAGGGAGGTAATTACTGTAGCAGCAAGAGCCAAGAGCGAACCAATCGGCATGGGAATAGGAGGTGTAATATGCAGTTTCAATCCCTCATAGGTAGGCTCAAAACCCG
>NZ_FQVH01000064.1 GCF_900129075.1 Caldanaerobius fijiensis DSM 17918 | reverse complement strand
TATCAATTTCCATTTCACCAAATTGAGTTTTTACAGTCTTTTGGGTATATCCATTTCTTGAGTTTGGAGTATCTTTATCTTTCTTCTCATACTTTTCATATCCAAGCTCTGTAGAAAGCTCTGCTTCAAGCATTTCTTGGATAGTATCTTTAAAAAGGTTTTTTAATGACGCATAAAGGTCTGGAATAGATTGAATATTGTTTTCACTGATGAAATTTTTTAATTGTTCCTTTGTCAAAATTGACATTTTTAAAAACCTCCTTCTCGGTTTGTTTTATTTTTGAATTCTTACCAAGAAAGAGGTTTTTAATCATTTTACACAAAATTTTTTACAGTCTCAGCTCTTTCTTTCAGCACTTCATTCATACTGCCCGTTCTATATCCTTCCAGGTCTAATGTCACATACGTGAAACCTATGTCTTTCAATTTTGCTGCTATTTTTTTCATCAAATCTTTATTTAAGATTTTATCATAATCTTTTTCGCCCAGCTCAATCCTGGCGATATTACCATGGTGCCTTACTCTTAGCTGCCTGAAGCCAAGCTCTATAAGGAAATTTTCAGCCTTATCTATCATTGATAGCTTTTCCCGGGTAATCAACTCACCATAGGGAATCCGGGAAGATAGACATGCAAATGACGGTTTATCCCAGGTTGGAAGGCCCATCTCTTTTGACAATGCCCTTATGTCTTTTTTGGTAAGCTTTGCGAATTTGAGTGGACTGACTACTTTAAGTTCCTGTGCTGCTTTCATGCCGGGTCTATAATCATTTAAATCATCATAATTGGAACCATCTGCTATATGATCTATTCCGTTTTCTTTTGCAACTTTCCATACCTTTTGAAAAAGTTCTTTTTTACAATAATAACATCTATCTATAGGGTTGCTAGAGAAACCATCAATATCAAGTTCTTCAGATGTAATGACTATATGTCTCGCCCCGATTTCTTGAATGTACTTTATTGCCTCATTAAATTCTCTCTCAGGGTATGTAGAAGAACGAGCTGTAACAGCCAGAGCTTTGTCTTTTAGTACGTCATGGGCTACCTTTATCAAAAACGTGCTATCTACACCACCGGAATAGGCCACAGCAAGACTACCCAGTTCTTTAATGTATGATTTTAAAACGTTTAGCTTTTGCTGCAAAATTTCATCCAATTTAGTTCCCCCTTAGTTTTGAGAATTTATACTATTCATATAAACTTAGTATAAATTATATAATCTATATTGTCAACCTATAATTAAATACTATTTTATACCATATTCTTCAGCAATAAACTTTGAAGGGTCGATCTCATCTTTTAATTGATACCACAGCTCTTCTTCGTCATCAGGCGTTTCTTCTACCTGAGCCTCCATTATATCAAGCCATTTTAATTCCCTCTCGGGTACACTGACTTTTTTTTCTTCAACTGCTTTTTTGAGTTCTTTAATGGCGGCATATGCGCCTATCTTTGCCCTTTCTAGATCATTTTGTCCTTTAATGATTTCGCCACTGATCTTTAAAACTACATCAGGCCTCAGTATATATGCCTGGGGATCTAGAAAACTATCAGAGTCAGTCAGCCAATCCCTGAGTCTCAGTGCATCTTCACGGCTTATGGCAGCAGCCTTATTCATCAGCCTACAGTCGTATATAAGCTGTTCCATGGATACTGTCGGCGCCATATCACTTAAAAGCTTTATATTCGGTATAGACTCATTGCTCCATAGATCTGCTACAGCTGCCGCAATATTACCTACAGGACTTAAATGGGCACCAGCACTGGATTTTCCTTCCATGACTATAGGTATGCCTGCAATTGCTTTAATATAGGGACCTTCGTAGGCACAGTCTTTGCTGGGTCCTACTGCCCCCATTTCATAAGCCACTAATGAACGGCCAACAGCAACTACCCTCACAATTGCTGCAAATACTCTTGGTATAAATCCCTGGTCTGCTAATACCATGGCTGTATTAGCAAATCCACAGGCACTATCTCCTGCTGCTAAGGTTCCCGTTTCATTGGCAATATCTACTATCTTACCCCATAGGTACTCCATATCCCTTGAGCCTAACACTCCAAGTGAAAATAACACTTTTTTTAGGTCGGCGTTTAACAAGGCATCATCATTTACTTCTTTACCGCCAGTTGATTCGATAGCCAGAAAATCAGCACCTGCCTTGGCGCATCCCTCAAAAGTTTTATACATGTTTTCCACATATAAACCTGCGCGCATTTTTGGCGGTCTTATCATGTCCCTGTTATCATTGGGCGTGATGCGCATAAGACTCTTTAAACCCAGTTTTTGTTCGTATTCGTACATCCTTTCTCTTACTATTTTACATACTTCTATACCCCATTCAGGCACTGCAGTCATATCTGGCAATAGCTCTATTTCTACTACGATGCCAGGTGCATGAAGTTCTACGGCTCGTTTTAATACCCCTTCGATCATCTCATGATATTGCTTCCTAACCTCAGGCATTGTGTCTTTGTTGATATTCATCGGCGGCAATGTAAAATTAATCTCAGGGTAAACCGTTCCGCCACCTATTACCATACCATTTTTCATCTTTAACGGTTTTGCTGCATTTCCATAAACAAAATCATCTATAGATGAATAAGTTAATGCAGTAAATCTTTTCCTCATATTTATATCCCCCTTAGCCAATTTGTTTACTAGAATTTTATCATATAGAACTAAAGATAATCTTTAAATATATTGCCTTTTTTTGTACTAATCTATATATTTACGATTATTATTTGCCTTATTTTCAATTTCATTATTTTTTTCTACAAAATTCCTTGTGCCATTTGATATTTTGTTCTTGCTGGCCTATAATAATATTAGTGGCTAAAAATGGAGTAAGGTAATTTTTTTATAGCTAAAGACGAGACGCCTTCTTTTGTATTAACATTAAGGTTAAGCACTCAAAGGGAGATGATTTGTGTGATGTCCCTGTCCATTGAAGTACAGCATAATGGTGCTTTTACTATTCAAAGAGGCAGCTTCAAGATTGTAGATTGTTTTCCGGGAATTGATGAAAAACCTATAAAGACGCTGGGTATTGAGGTAAAAAGGCAGGATAATGTTGTAATAATAGAATATAAGCTCATTGAGGGAAGCATATTGCTTAAATTAATTACAGATGGTGAACAAATAGTCATTGAAAGCACTCTTTTTGGTTTTTCGCAAGCACCTAGGTGGTTTTATCCGGTTTTTCAAGCTGAAATAGAAGGTATAAGAGGCCTTTATAGGCAAGGTTTTGGCTTGGGAGGGCCATCTGGATATACCGATATTGATGAACTTGAGGGAAAAGAGGAAAAAGCCGATAGCTTCGGAATGATTGCTCTTCAAGGTAAAAATGTGTGGACATACTTTTTTGCAAAATCTCACGACAGGTTTATGAACCGTTATGATGTTCAATGCATTTCGAGAGATGAGGTACATAAGCGTTTTTCTGCGGGCTTTAGACTTGAAAACATACCTGATGCTGCAATTGAGCTCCCTTCTATATACGTTTTTTGTGACGAAAATTTAGAGCGTGGACTTGAAAATACTGCTAAGATGATTGGGTCTGCGATGAATGCTCGAAATGTTCAGCCCCCTGCTTATCATTGGTGTTCATGGTATTATCTTTATAATAATTTGAGTCAGTCAATTCTAGAAGAGTATTTAAAAGGGTTTGCAAAGATTGAACCTCCTTTGGGGATAAAGTATATACAGATAGATGCAGGATATTTTAAGTCGGCTGGCGATTGGCTGGATCATAACCACTTATGGCCTGATGGTCTTAAGGCGGCTTTTGAGATTATAAAAAAATATGGTTTTAAACCGGGGATATGGATAGCGCCATTTATGGTGGGTAATAGGAGTGAGCTGTACAAGGATCATCCTGACTGGGTTTTGTATACTAAAGATGGTAAACCCGTTACACCGTGGAAGTGGTACAATGAACCGAAAGTATGGGGCTATAGAGATGAAGAGTATTATGTGCTTGATACAAGTCATCCTGAAGCTATGGAATACATAAGGAAGGTTTTCAGGACCATGAGAGAATGGGGAGCTGAATTTTTTAAAACGGATTTTATGCTTTGGGGTATACAGGATAGCTCCAAAGTAAAAAGGTTCAAGCCGGGTAAAACTTCTATCGAGTATTTTAGGAAGAACCGGCGGGAATCCTCTCCAATTCATTGGAGAGATGAAAGCCGGAATTCAGCGGGCAAAGGGAATATGTGCTAAAATATAAGCAGGAAGGAGGTGATCATGTGAGCGAACATATAAAAAGTGTATTTTTGTATGGAAAACCTACAAGAATTAAATTGGACGAGCTTCTAAAAATTCAAAAACTATATACCCAGCTTATTAATACTTATATCGAATTACTGTTGAACAATAGAAATTTGTATTTATCAATCTTCCTTAATGATAAAAAAGATAGTGTAGCGCGTCAATTCGAGAAAAATCAGCGAAATTATGATGGATTAGA
>NZ_FQVH01000063.1 GCF_900129075.1 Caldanaerobius fijiensis DSM 17918 | reverse complement strand
GCTGATTTTTACTGCAAGAAGTACAATGAGGTTACCAAACACCAGCATAAGAGAGCCCTCGTCTTAACGGCACGTAAGCTTGTGAGACTGGTCTTTGCCTTGCTGAGCAAAGGCCAAATCTACCAACCGGGAGGTAATGGATAGATTTAGCAAATACATTTAACTGAATATCAGCTAAGTTTCCTTCCATTATTATCCAATATATGGTGGGTTTATTAAGTGTTGTCTTTTTTAGAGTTTTTGAGGCCTTTATTTTTCAAGGTTCCAAAAAATACCACTTGACATTACACCGCTTGTCTTTAAACAGCTCCTCCAATTGTTCTTTATTTTTAACACTGGTCAATGCCAATAACCTGTCATGAGGCATGATTTGGCTATCTCCTTTAGGGAAAATTACGCTTCCATCTCTTATAATCGATACAATAATACAATCTCCTGGGAAACTTATATCTCTTATTTTTTTCCCCACTAATTTAGAATCATCATCAATATCAGCTTCTACGATGGTCATATCTCCACTATCAAATGTAAGAAGTGTTTTCAATTTCCCAGCCACAAGCTCATTTTCGATCATATTTGCAATCAACGAGGTACTACTTACGGCCTTACCAACACCTAATTCCTTAAAGACCCTCTCATTCTTAGGGTTGTTTACCCTCGCTATCACCTTTTGTATACCAAATTTTATCTTAGCTAGCTGGCAAATAGCTAGATTGACTTCATCCTTCCCTGTTACTGCCACTACCACATCGCTATCTTCTATACCAGCATCTTCAAGATCCTGAATATTGGTCCCATCAGCATTCATCACAAATATACCCAACTCTTTTGCAATGGAATTACATCTGTCCTGATCCAATTCTATGAGTCTCACCTGATGATGTTGTTTTACCAGGGTTTTTACCAGGTAATAACCAACTTTACCCCCACCAATTACCATAATGTTCAACAAAAATACCCCCTTAAAAAATAACACCTTTTATTATGATCCTTATAGTCCAAACACTGTTTTTATCGTATCTATATACCTGTTGTCAACAGTACAGATAAGGATATCTTCTTTGTTGATTTCAAAATTGCTGTCAGGTATTAAATAAATATCACCCCTTTTAACCGCATTCAAATTAAACACACCGTTGGCTAATAAAGCATGTAACCTATTGTCATCAGGAATTTTTTTGACACTAAACTCGACGACATCAATATATTTGCTAATCTTAGCTATATACTTAATTCCATTTTCGAAAATAAATTTCCTGATATACTGTACACAAAGATCTGTTTGGCAAACCGTATCAATACCTATTTCATTAAAAAAAGCATTTTTAGCCGGTGTTAAAACCCTTGCTATAACCTTATTAACGCCGAATATATTTTTAGCTATTTGAGCAGCCATAATATTGACATTTTCATCCCTTGTAACTGCGGCAAAGACATCTGCATCTTCTATTCCGGCTTTTAAAAGTATATCCTCATCAATAGGAACCCCTTCAACCACGATTCCATTAAATCCGGTTCCCAAATTCTTAATAAATTTCGGATCTCTTTCAATTACCGCCACATCATGTCCCATATCAGAAAGAATACTGGCAAGGGTAGAACCCACATTGCTACAACCAGCTATAACAATATACATATCTATAATCTCCCCTTTATCGTCTATCTTAACTGGATTTCTCCATAGCTTGATACCAAATTTCTTTTGAAATCAATTCATCTTTGCAAAGTACACGTTCAACACCCAAATTCTTAAATACATCTTTATACTGTGGGTCATTGACAAGGCATAAAATATCGGTTTTACCAAAAACATTTTTCGCCAATTCACTAATTACCAGATTTTTTTCATCGCGATCCGATGCTGCTATTACTTTATCTGCCCTCAATATTCCGGCTCTTTTCATATCCTCTACTGAGGTTATATCACCACATATAACCAATATGCCGTCGCGTACAAGCCTCCTGATCTTGGAGTCGTCACATAATACCGATATACCGTATCCGGCTTCAAAAAACATCCTGCTCAGTATTAAGCTCATTACCCCTGAACCGATGATCAGCACAAACACCGCCATCACTCCTTAAATTGACTTATAATCATTTCTGCCGGGCAGATAACCTTTACATCAATATCCTTGAAAATAGGTATTTTTTCCGCATTTGATATCATTACAGCCACATTTTTTACATTAAAGTATTTCCTGGCAATCTGAGAAATCATTATATTTACATCATCATCACCTGTAACCACCAGAGCAATGTCTGCACTGGCTAAAAAACTATGCTGTAATACACCCATATCTGTAGCGTCACCAACAACCTTTATAACTCCGTTTAAATTATGGGGCAATTTATCAAACGCCCTTTCGTCTTTATCTACCACAGATATGTTATAACCTTTTTTACTGTACTCATTTACAAGATAGGAACCTGTTTCACCACAACCTATTATTACAGCTCTCATATGGCTCGCCTCCTACAAAAAAACCAGCTGAAAATTCCTTAGGATTTTACAGCTGGTTATCAGGCAACTGAACCCTGCAAGGCCCCTTTGCCCCATCTCCAAACTCTAAGATTCTATCCATTATAAAGACATAAATATATTCTCCTGTCTTTGTGCTTATATCAAAATGCACGCTTTTAACATTGGCTTCAGATATGCTACTTATGAGTTTCTCCAGCTCAGGCTTTACTATTTCCGAAAGTCTGACGCGCAATTCTTTTATAACCTTCTTACCTTCTTCCGATTGAAGCAGTGTCTTTTCAATTGGCGTCAATGCTCGCTCTAATCGCACAATAATCATATCGTGGCATATAAACGTCCTTGCACTTTCTGCACCTCTTCCAACCTTCTCCTTTTGAAATTTTATCATCAGATCACTTATCCGCGCCTCAAACTCGCCTTTAGTGCGGAATTTCAACATAACATAACACCTCCAAAATTATAGCCAGCCTTATATTTAAGGCTGGCTACAAAACATCCACACGGATGATCTGTCTCCATTTCCTTTTACCGAGCGTACCTGATAACAAGCTGCAAGCCCTTTATCAGGTCCACTCAATAAAAAAGTCACAGAAGTCAACTGTGACTTTACCTCTTTCTATGCCTACGAGGTTAGCTGTCGGGCTAGAACAGAAAGAGCATGTTCTTTTCTTTCGAAATTCGCCCCTTTGATGGTTCCCCCGTTTCACATAAGTGAATTCGGCATATTCGATTGTCTTTATTATATATCTGTAAATAATTTGTTGCAACAGCCGATAAACGCCGTAATACAGTGGGAAAACGATGTAATTTATATATTTATTAGTTTTGCACGCAATAGCTCTTGCAATCTCACTCTTTCACTTTGTTATATTATATTATTCTCGAGATCGAATAATTATTGATCTTAAAAAAAGAAAACGTAAAACTATCTAATTCTAAACGCCGCAGGATATTCTTTAGGCTCGCATCCTGTAACATCAATAATCAATGCCTGTTCATCACGAGTCCATTGGAGCGGCACATCATATCCTATAAGCTCTACTTTATCGATGTGCGGCAGAGCAAACTGTGAATTTGTTCCCAGTGTTTTTATGGTTATACGCCCATTCTCCGGCCATTTAAGGACAATGGCGTATAAAGTATCTCCTTTTGTAGTAAAGCGTATATCCTCACTCGTAAACGCACTCCGATGCGTATCAGTAAAAGCACCTTCAGCGACCTTTGTAGGTCCTTCACCAAAGATTTTCCACGGTCGCGTTCCATAGATGGCCTCCCCGTTAACCTTGAGCCAACCTCCAATTTCCATGAGGATTTCCTGTTCTGGCTCCGGTATGGTACCATCAGGCTTCGGCCCAATGTTGAGAAGTAGCGACCCGTTCTTGCTTACAATATCCACCAGATCACAGATGATATCATTAGGAGTCTTGTAATCATGGTTCTTTATATAGCCCCATGAGTTCTTTGACACCGATGTATCTGTTTGCCAAAAACGCGGTCGAATATCCGAGAGCTGCCCTCGCTCTATATCAAATACAGCTGTTCCTTCCTCAAACGCATTATTCTTATAGTTTATAGCGACCTCTTTGTTCCATTCTGCTGCTCTATTGTAATAGTAAGCTGCAAACTTTCTGAGGTATGGCTTAAATGCAAGATTTTGTATCCACCAATCAAACCACACGATCTGCGGCTGGTATTTGTCGACCAATTCACAAGCGCGGAGCAACCAGTCTTCTAAGAATTCCTCATCAGGAGGGCTGTCCTCAACGCTGCCCAAATCTTTGGGTGCAGGCATAGCAGGGCCATAAAAATCCTTGTAGCGCGGATCTTTTACATCTGAATCAAATTTCATCCCGCCGTCAAAAAACCACCAATGTTCAGCGCGATGGCTTGAAAGGCCAAAAACCAGCCCTTTTTCTCGAACTGCTGTCGCCAGCTCTCCTATAATATCCCTCTTGGGTCCCATATTGGCGGCATTCCATCTAGAAAGAGCACTATCATACATCTGGAAACCGTCGTGATGCTCAGCCACAGGAACGACGTATCGCGCTCCTGACTTTTCAAACAAGTCAGCCCATGCCTTAGGATCAAATTTCTCCGCTTTAAACATGGGTATAAAATCCTTATAGCCAAACTGGCTCTGCGGACCATAGGTTTTAACATGATGCTCAAACTCAGGAGTACCCTGCTGATACATATTGCGCGGATACCACTCGTTCCCAAA
>NZ_FQVH01000062.1 GCF_900129075.1 Caldanaerobius fijiensis DSM 17918 | reverse complement strand
AGAAAAAGACCGTCTGCTTCATAAGATAAACAAGCTGGCAAAAGCGCAGAGGATATCAGGGATTGGGAGAAAACCGAACCTATGGAGAAAGATAAACAACATAAACAGTCAAATAATAAACGACACAGCGCATAAGATCATAGAATTTGCCCTGGAGCATAATGCCGATGTGATAGTGTTTGAGTATTTAGGAAAGCTCAAATCAAAGGGAAACTACGCTCGAAGGATGAGGATAAAGCTTCAGTACTGGGCAAAGAGAAGGATACAGGACAAGGTATGCGATATGGCGCACAGTTACGGAATGCATGTATCATGGATAAATCCCAAGAACACATCGGCATTAGCGTTTGATGGAACGGGGAAAGTAACGAGAAACGATAAGAAAGACATATGCGAATTCACAACAGGTAAAAAATATCATGCGGATTTAAACGCATCGTATAACATAGGTGCAAGGTATTTCATACGAGAGCTACTAAACCCTCTTTCCGAAAGGGAGAGGTTGGGGTATCAGGCAAAAGTTCCTGATACTGTAGCGAGAAGCCAGCAGACCCTGTCTACATTGATTAGTCTGGTTAAAGCCATGCAGTCACAGTGTGATTGCGTTGCGTGACCAGGCCGTATTTATGACAGGCAGTCCCGCTGTTAATGCAGCGGGAAGCCCCATCTATAACACTTTGTGTTTAGATGGGGAGGCTTCACTTTGACTTCAAGTTTGCACGTACTGCAAAACACTACAAAGTACTTTTTTTACCTGTTGTTTTGACATTGATCATTTCTTTAGAGCAGGGATGTTTTTTGGCTAAATCCCAAAAATAGTCTATTGCAGAGTTGATTTCTTTCGGGACATCAAATTGGGCGTAAAAAGTTTCTAAATCATGCAAATCTATGTTGTTTTTTGCGTATTCTTCCATTAGGCTTCGTAATTTAGAATGATAGTTTTTGAATTCAGATATGAAATACGTTTTATCCGCTTCCGTAAATGAATTTTTGTCGAAATCGAGCAGTAAGTTAAACGCTTTTGCTAATGTTAGCGTTGTATCTTTTTTACAGTCGGGTGGCAACTGCTCAATTATCTGTTTCACAGGCAGATTAAGGTCAACGTGCTCCCCCATTTTTTCTAATATTCCGTCAAAACCTAAAGCAAATTTATCGTCATATATTACATATTTTGATTTTTTGCCAGGTCTTATTTTTAATCTATTTCTTATTTTTTCATCTGCATTTATAAGTGCATATACTATTTCTAATACTTTTTGCCCGGATAATCCACTGTTGTTGACAGCGTCCGCTGCTGAAGTTTCTATATTATTATTTTTAACTTCAGACGAATTCGATAAAATCTCTTCAAACATCGAACATCCCATCCTTTTAAGCTATATACTGACTCGCCTGTGCTTTTTTTATGTCGTTTTGATTTTTCAGCAGCACGTTCAGTGTTGTATCTATGTATTCCTTGTTGCTGCTGTTGAAATCTACCGCATCGATGGTAAGCAGCAACACTTTTGCCCAATTAATAGTTTCCGCAATGGAAGGCTTTTGCTTCAACGGAAGGGAACGGATCTTTTGAACGGCTGTCGCTATGGCTTTTGCAAAGTCATACTCTATATTAACTTTCGTTTGAATTATCTTCGTTTCTTTTTCCACATCGGGATAATCGATGTACAGATATACACACCTTCTTTTCAGCGCGTCGCTCAACTCTCTTGTATTGTTCGACGTCAGCACAACTAACGGCCTATTGACTGCTCGTACTGTGCCGTATTCGGGTATGGATACGGAAAAGTCCGAAAGCACTTCTAACAGCAAAGCTTCAAATTCCATATCGCTTTTATCTATCTCATCAATCAGAAGGACTTTCGGTTTATCATCTTTGGGAGATATTGCGCGGAGAATCGGACGCTCGACCAAAAAGTCTTCACCAAAAAACTTTGTTTCGCTGTTGAGCAGTTTGACGGAAGTGTCAAAATCCTTGTTCTGCAGAAGTTTCCCGATGTTGTCCTTCAGCAGATTTATATACAGCAGCTGTTTGCTGTAGTTGAAGTCGTACAAAACCTTTGAGAAATCTATCCCTTCGTAGCACTGCACGCGTATCAGTTCCGCATCGAATATCGCTGCAAGCACTTTTGCAATCTCTGTTTTACCGACACCTGCCGGGCCATCTATTAACAATGGTGCTTGCAACTTAACAGCATTAAATATGGTATAATCTATAACCTTATCGGATATGTAGCCTTGTTCCTTAAGTTTTTCCGACACTTCTTCTCTTGTCTTAAAATCAAACATTTCTATCAACCTCCAACTTGTTCTGTTTAGATTTTAACACATCTCTTTGTTTTTTAATATCAACTTGCCGTCTCTCTCGAATATTCTGATGTTTTCCACGACGAAGCAGCTATCCAGCACCACCTCAGCATATCCTTTGAAGTTTCCCTACTGATTTTGGTTACTTTTACATTTGTTACCTGCATTATTTCAACCACCTTTTCTGAAAAATTTTTTTGGACATAAAAAAAGCAGGGCTTAAACCCTGCTTCGATAATTAAGTTGGTCAACACACTTTGAAAAAATAACCATGCAGTTATCTATTGGAACGCTGGTAATCCTGGGAGGCATTGTGATCGTTCAACACTCAGATAAAACAGGAAGTAAAAGTCACATTTTCAGGAAAACTTCATAAATTATTAGAAGAAAATATTGGAGGTGAAAATCGTGAGTGAAAAAGAAGTCGTTCAGAAAATAGAAGAACTCCTCAACACCATAGAAAACGGCGAGGACACAATGGATATCGAAGGCGAGCTGAAAAAGCTTTTCAAAGATGATAACAAAGATAATAATAACAATAATAAAGATGATGAATGCGAATTTATATTAAAGCTCATCCTCAAGTTGTTATTCAAAATAAAGATCGAAGTTAAAGCCATCGAGAAGAAACTAGACAAGATTTTCAGAATCTAAGCCATAAAGCCCCGCTGACAGCGGGGCTTTGTTTAGCGCATCTTATCTTTTCCAAAGTTAGATCTGTTTAACCAGTCTGTCAATGATGTCATCCGTAAGCGCACCACGACTCATCATCACCATTTTTCTCAGAGGTATACTTCCAATGAACCACATCGCTTCACTGTTTGCATTACTCAACCTTTCTTTCATTTGCGGTGGCAACACGCTCATAAGCAGCGCACGACCTTTTTCATCTTCCAGCCAGTCTTTTAATGGGCTATCAGCCGTCAAATGCTTTCTGTATACCTTATTGTTTTGATACTTTATGATTCCTTTAAGGCGTATATCTTGAGATGAACTACCTATTAATATTTCGTATTCTCCTGACTCAGCCACGAACTCACCATATGATGTATCAAAATATGATAAGTCCCTTTTCTCTATCTCTATGCTTACCGTCTTGCTCTCACCCGGATTTAAGAAAACTTTTTTAAAGCCTTTTAATTCTTTTTCTGGCCTTGAAACCTTAGAACTGAGAGGTTTTATATAAAGTTCAGCAATCTCTTTTGCCGCTATATCTCCAGTATTTCTTATATCAAAACTTACTGTCAATTTGTCATCGTCTACCATCATGTCTTTTGAAAACCTCAAATTGCTGTATTCAAAGCTCGTATATGACAGACCATATCCAAAGGGAAATCTTGGCTTAATATGTTTTTTATCATAGTACCTATATCCTATATATATTCTTTCACCATAAATAACCTTACCATCTTCACCTGGATAGTTAAGGTACGACGGATTATCTTCCAATCTTACAGGATATGTTTCCGCCAGTTTACCACACGGCGAAACCTTCCCAAATAAAACCCTGGCTACTGCACTGCCACTTGCCTGACCCGCAAGATGACTCAATAAAATTGCAGGGATATTGTCTATGAAATCAAGTTCAACAGGTGAACCTGCTGCTAAAACCAGTATTGTATTCTTTTGAACGGCTGCAACGCGTTTTATTAATTCGACCTGATTTTGTGGCAAACGCATATCTCGCCTGTCGTATCCTTCTGACTCCATTCCGCGTACAAGGCCCGCAAATATTACTGCCACATCGCTTTTTTCTGCTTTTTCTACAGCATCAACAATTAAATTTTCATCAATATCAAATCCCTTATATCCCTCAGCGTATATCACATCAATACCTTGTGACAATTTCTGTATTTCGTCAAAAGGTATATCTATTTTAGTTGGTGTAACTTGTGCACTTCCACCGCCCTGGTATATTGGCTCTTTAGCAGCACTTCCTATTACCGCAATTGACTTTATCCTACCATTGAGGGGCAGCAATCTGCCCTCATTCTTAAGCAATACCATGCTCTCTTCTGCTGCTCTTCTCGCCAATTCATGGTGTTTTTCTTTATCATAATCTAATCTTGTATCGTTTTCCAAAGCCTTAAATAAAACATTTAAATATCGTCTTACGGTTTCATTTAACTTCTCTTCATCCAGTTTACCCGATTTTACAGCTTCAACTATCTTTTGATCATTCATAGGAGATGGACCCGGCATCTCCAGGTCAAGTCCTGCTTCCAGTCCCTTGATTCTATCGTTGGTCGCTCCCCAATCGGATATCACTATTCCCTCAAATCCCCATTCATTTTTAAGAATATCTGTTAAAAGCTTTTTGTTTTCTGAAGCGTATGTACCATTTATCTTGTTATAAGAACACATAACCGTCCACGGTTTGCTCTTCTTTACTACTTTTTCAAATGCTGTGAGGTATATTTCCCTAAGAGTTCTTTCATCCACCTCGGAGCTTATGCTCATCCTCTGATATTCCTCATTATTACATGCAAAATGCTTTAATGACGTGCCAACTCCCATACTCTGAACGCCATCGACAAAAGCTGCTCCCATCTCCCCAGCTAGAAAAGGATCTTCCGAATAATATTCAAAGTTTCTCCCACAGAGTGGTGTCCTTTTCATGTTTACACCAGGAGCCAGTAGTATATGAATACCCATGCTCCTGCATTCTTCTCCAATAGCTCTACCTACTTCGTATACAAGATCCACATCCCAGGAAGATGCCAACGCTGATGCAGTTGGAAAGCATGTTGCCGGCTTGCTCTTAAAGCCATTCGGGCTATCGAATGCGTTTTCCGAATATCTGACACCGTTTGGCCCATCTGTCATAATAATTTGCGGAATACCCAATCTTTCTATTGCTTTGGTATTCCAGAAACCGCCACCTGAGCAAAGCGACGCTTTTTCCTCCAGCGTCATTTCTTTTATGAGTTTTTCAATTTTATCGTTCACCATATCCCTCCTGTACATTCTTTTTTCCCAGAATCACGGCTTTTTTTGTGTCAAAATCAATATCAACGCCCATATACAGTACTAATTATAGCACACACACTTAAGAAAACAAACTGCTATAATTTTAATTTTCTGTACACAAAAGTCGGTTATGTGATATAATTATTTTGATCAAAAAACTTAATAGCATAAACAGGTGCCTCGATAGTCCGAGGAGAATAGGGAAGACGGGTGAGATTCCCGCGCGGTCCCGCCGCTGTATGCGAGGAGCTTTCCTCAAAATGCCACTGGTTTTTCCCGGGAAGGCGAGGAAATGCGATGATCCGCAAGCCAGAAGACCTGCCTGTTTAGGTGTCATCTTTCCACGGGTACTGGAAAGTTTACACAAGGATGATGGTAAAGTCCTTGGGCGCACTATTTTTGCGTTCAAGGGCTTTTAATTTAAATAAAAAGGAGCATTCCTGTAATGATTTAAAATGGGCGAAAATGAGCTAAAACGAACTTTGAAAAAATAAGTACCTCCTGATAAAATACAGAGTGTAAGTTCTAGAACTTACCTCGAATTAACTGAAAAAACAGGAGGTACTAAAATGAAGTATACACAAAATGAAAAGATTTTGCAAGTGACAGAAAAAACATTAATCGTAAGAGTGGACATTGCTAAAGAAAAGCATCATGCCAGAGCATTTGACTACAGGGGCGTGGAGTATGGTAGACGCCTGGAATTCAGAAACAACAGAGAAGGTATGGAAAAACTTCTTGCATGGGCAATGGATTTGATGAGAA
>NZ_FQVH01000061.1 GCF_900129075.1 Caldanaerobius fijiensis DSM 17918 | reverse complement strand
GCCAATTGCGTAAGGATACACGCAAAAGAGTATGCTGATTTTTACTGCAAGAAGTACAATGAGGTTACCAAACACCAGCATAAGAGAGCCCTCGTCTTAACGGCACGTAAGCTTGTAAGACTGGTCTTTGCCTTGCTGAGCAAAGGCCAAATCTACCAACCGGGAGGTAATGGATAGATTTAGTAAATACATTTAACTGAATATCAGCTAAGTTTCCTTCCATTATTATCCAATATATGGTGGGTTTATTAAGTGTTGCCTTTTTTAGAGTTTTTGAGGCCTTTATTTTTCAAGGTTCCAAAAAATACTACTTGACATTACACCGCTTGTCTTATCAATTGTTATTTAAAAATACGCAAATAAAGCGAGACCCTACAGTATAACACATACTGTAAAGGTCTCGCTCTCAGTCTTACTGATAGCCAGCCGGGATTACATCCGTGATGACGACTGACTAAACCAACAGGCGAGCTACTCCCCTCTACTTCATATCATTATAATACATTATATTATTTATTAATGCAATAGATTTTTAGACTTGAATTTGTCCTTCATTTTACTTTTTGACATTGCATTTGCAATCATGGCGAAAATACCTGATGCAATAAACAAATCCCCTATGCTGAATGTCTTAGGAAGTGGATAAGGCTTTGGAAGTACCATCACATCAGCTAAAAATTTAAACCGCGTTCCGCTATTTAAAATCTGATGTGTTGCTACACGATTAGAAACCAGATCAGGTATCAAATTGTTCAAACCCGCCGTTCTTAAAGCAGATAATGATACAGGCATCCTCCCCCCGTTTGCAAATATTACAATAAAATTGAGAATTACACCTATTCCTATAAACCTTATGTACTTATTATCTCGATTGTACCACAACCCTATAAACAGCATTATATAGTCAAAAAGGTGTATGTACGCTTTATACACCATTATTATCGGAAACCTGCTAGAAAGGTATAGCATCCCAAATTCAGCACCAAAACCCAGTATAAAAAAAAGCGGTTTTTTAATTACTATATCGGCTATACCGTAAAAATTCCCTCTCGTCAACAATCCATATATCAACGCAAGCCCCAGGGCGTCAAAAATCATGTTTGAAATCCTCCTTATGCTTCTCGTAAGCTCTTTTAAAAGCCTTGATCACATCAGGCGAAAATTGTTTTTCACTGCTTTCAACGATTATTTTATAAGCCTCATCCTGACTAAAGGCTTTACGATAAGGCCTGTCTGACACCAATGCATCAAAAACATCAGCAATGGATAGTATCTGAGATTCCAGTGGTATTTCATAACCTTTTTTCCCGTCAGGATAACCTTTGCCATCAAATCTCTCGTGGTGATATCTTATCCAGAGGCATATATCTTTCAGGCCAGCTACGTCTTTTAATATTTCATACCCATATACAGGATGATACTTTATAACGTTATATTCGCTTTCTGTTAATTTGCCAGGTTTATTGAGTATATTTTCGGGTATCCCAATTTTCCCTATATCGTGTAACAGCGCCGCTATCTGAACCTTTTCAGTGAGATACTCGCTTACCCCAAATTCCTTGCACAGAAGTCTCGTTATTTTCTCAACGCTTTTTGAATGACCTGCAGTATACCTATCCTTCGCCTCCAATGCCTTTATCAGCACATTTATGGTTTCATAATAAGACTGCTTAGAATCCATGTAAAGTTTAAACGTATAGCGAATCATAACAAGGGGTACGAAAAACAGTGCAAGACTTATGTACCCGTACTGCACAAAAGATGAAGCCATAATAATACCCACAAATATAAGGAATAACATATCAGATTGAGTCCATTTAAAGTCTTTTCTCCAAACATATAAAAATGGCTTTTCATTTAGCAAAGTAATTAGATAGCTTATTATCAAAGAATTTAAAACGTAATAAACCAATCCTCCGATAATCGCCGGCACAAGATAATTAGGTATTATCTGCTTTCCAATGATACCACCCAGCAAAATATATGCAATACCACCCGCTCCTGTGCTCAGCGCTATCTGCGAAATATTAAAAAGGCTTTTATATAAAGGCCTGTTAAATATATGTACTATCTTGCTGTGATCAACTTTATCAACTTTTAATGCATAACCTAATACGGCGACAAGGGCTCCCTTATAAGGACCTAATAAGACAATTGCCATAAGATCGATAGCAAACGCTACAGATAATGTAACCTCTTTGGATATATATATAGGGGAAGATTCCGCCAATGCAGCTAAAGCACCAAATAAGACAATATCCACCCATCTATTGTAATCTATTTGAAGCAATGAATAGTAAATAAACAAAACGCCACAAATCGTCACAAACAATATATATAAGCGGACTTTTTTATTGAGCATCACTTTCCTCCATACATCTACATTGCTAAAGCAATTATATCATATCCACGACACTTATACAATGTTTTTTAGTTATACAGCCTCACCTGTGCAAAGCATATAAAAGCATATACCCCTTTATAAAGGGGTATATGCTTGTGCTCTAAAATCAGCCCCAATAAAAATTTGCGCCACCTGCCAGTGCCAGGGCAGCCAGGACCAGAAGGATCTTTATCAGCAGCAATTTTTTCATCCTCTTCTCCCCCCTCATCCAAAAAGTTTTTAAGACATATAAGTAATAAAGATAACTTATTTTTATTATATCACATTGTCATTTTTTATGCAATTTGGTTTTGTTAACCTTTTGTTAAAAAACCTTTATTCCCAGTGAAATTAACGACGTCACGAGTATCCCTGCAATAACAGTACCAATTGCAATACTTATAAAGGATTTTTTAAAGTCCATCTGAAGTAAAGCAGCGATCATAGAACCAGTCCAGGCCCCCGTCCCTGGCAGTGGAACGGCGACAAAAAGCGCTAATCCCAAATACCCGTATTTCTTTATGGTATCGCTTTTTTTGTTATCAACCGTTTTTTTATATATGAAATCCACAAATTTTATAAATCGTGTTTTTGTTTCTATCCATTTAACCAATGGTGTAAATAATATAAGTAAAAACGGTATCGGTAAAAGATTGCCAAGAACGCTAAATAAAAAAACCTCTATTGGATCAAGGCCCATAGCAAAGCCTGCAGGTATAGCACCCCTCAGTTCCAGAAGTGGAGTCGCTCCTAGGCTTATTAAGATAAGTCTTGATTGCAAAAGTGTAAAAGGCATAAGACACCTCCTTATCAGAACAGGTTCATTATACCATTTTATACGTTTTAATGCAATAATAAAAAAACTCTCTCCTTAATAAGGATGAGAGTTAAAAACTTCATTTTATTTATCTCTTGATACTTTCATGTCAGAAATTGGAATGTATCCCATCTGTTTTATCAGTGGAACAACCTCGCTGCTCATCATGTAATCCAAAAATGCCTTGGCAAGACCTGTTGGTTCGCCTTTTGTATACATATGCTCATATGACCAGATTGGATATTTACCTGATGTTATATTTTCAACAGTAGGTTCAACACCATCAAGCTTTAATGCTTTTACGGAATCATCAACGTAAGAAATTGCCACATAGCTTATCGCACCCGGAGTATCCGCCACCGTCTTTTTCACTGCACCTGATGAATCCTCTGTTAACGCTAAACCTTGAGCTTCTTCTTTACCATCTAAAGCATATTTTTTAAATGTAACTCTAGTACCTGAGCTTGTAGGCCTATTTATAACTACAATTTTCTGATCAGGTCCGCCGACATCCTTCCAATTCTTTATCTTGCCTGTAAAAATATCAATCAATTGCTGCTTTGTAAGATTATCTATTGTAATTTTGGGATTTACTATCGTGGCGAAGCCTACCACAGCCACTTTATGATCTACCAATTGCTTTGCTGCAGTTGCATCTAATTTTTCCTCTGCGAATATATCAGAGTTACCAATATTGATACTCCCTTCTGCTACCATTGAAAGGCCTCTCCCGCTTCCACCGCCCTGTACTGTGATCTGGGCATTGGGATTTTTGCTCATAAACTGGTTAGCAGCCTGCTCAACCAAAGGCTGTAATGCCGTTGAACCAGCTATTGTCAAAGTACCTGAAACATTGCTATTTGAGTTAGAACCATTATTTTTGGTACCGCAACCTGTGAATACTAATAGTCCTACCAACAGCATTGCCACGACTGTAAATATTCTTTTGCTTCCTTTCATGCAAAGCACCTCCATTTATTTTCATTACAAGTTAAATAGCACCTATTATTGCTATAATCATAATATACAAATTATTAGTTGTAAAGATGTTATAATTGGAGCTCTTTACCATCATTCTAAAATCTCCGAAGAATAAACCATCTTGAGTAAAACCGGCGTTATCATAGTAGTAATAAGAACCATGGCCACTTCACCCCTTGAAACCATTCCTATGCCAACTCTCAGAGCTTCCATATAGGATATCATGAGTGCCATAGAAGAGGTTGTTTTAATTTCCTACTTAAAAGGCCACCTATCTTCGTGGATATTAAAATAATGCCTATGTACAATAGATATTCCATATTCTTCAACTCCTCATCTATGATGCGTCAAGTTCTTTTTAATTATACATTGGAAATAATGCTGATACAAATTTAAGTAATCAGTAAGACGTAACTCATTCTGGATAATAAATAACATAAGAGAATTAAATATATTCACACTTGACATAATAATTGTAGTGGTGTATTATGATATACACCCCATATCTTAGGGGGTAAAACAAGAAAGGAGTTGATATGATGTCCAATAGTATTAAACTTATAAGCGATGAAGAAGCAACACCAGAGGTAAAAGCAATTTTTGAACAGGTAAAATCTCAAATGGGCTTTGTCCCTCCTACAATACGTGCTATGGCAAACAAGCCAGATTATCTAAAATTATACGTGCAAAAGGTAAATCTTATCATGGGATCAGGAAAAATCGATAGAAAGTCCAAGATACTCATAGCATTAGCTATATCCACCCTTAATAACTGCGAGATGTGCATAACTCAATATACAAAAATGGCTAAAGAATCTGGTATTACCGATGAGGAATTAGTTGAATTAATGTCCATTATAGATCTGGTCGGTGGCACAAATCATTTTAATAACGGTATGATGATAAAACCTTGAGCAATCTCAATCGCTATAACATCTTTTAACATCTTTAAAAATTAACTATTTATTATACAACAATAGAGCAAATGACCGGAAAATGATCTGAGCACCGTGCTTCGATAACATTTATTGATTTTACAGTCACATTTCCAGTATACATGATATAGTCAATCATTACATCAGGTTCATCGCCCATAGCAAATGAACAATACTTACATGACAGTGTTTCCGAGACATCAAAAAACCTTCGCTTTAAACAGCTATGGGCCCTAGATCCTGGTATTTCATTTAAATCTCCTGTTAAAATAATTGGATCGGCCATATCACCTGTTATTTTTAAAATTTCTTCAGCCTGATTTACCCGTTCATCAGCGTTTAGTCCCAAATGCGTTGTCAAAAACCATATGAATTCTCCTGGTAGTTGTATACGAGCTACAAGCAATCCCCTTCTTTCACCTTTTGAGGGTAACAAATAATTTTGATTTGTCTTTATAGGAAACGTACTCAAAATACCATTTCCAAACAACCCTAAACCCAACTTCACATTAGGGCCATATACATAATGCATATTCAACCTTTTAGACAAATATTTTATCTCATTTAACATATAAGAACGGGGCATAAATGCATCCACTTCCTGAAGCCCGACGATATCAGCTCTCGACCACTTTATTACCTCAGCAATTTCATCAAGGCTTAGCTTATCGAACCTATCTCTACCTCCATGGATATTATATGTCATTATTTTTAATTGCAACTTTTATTCACACTCCTCTAATTATCTGTTTTCTCTATAAATATTCTATGTCTTAAAACCCTCTTTCTCTATCAGATGTTCATAAAAATAAAAAGAGCACTCCTCAAATACGTGCTCTTTTTAACAAATAAAATATTCTCTTTATCTTGCACTCTACTCCCCAGGTAGGGCTCGAACCTACAACCTACCGGTTAACAGCCGGTTGCTCCACCATTGAGCTACTGGGGAATTTTAGACCTTGAGAGGATAGAGGATGTAAGGTCAAGGCCTCGACCTATTAGTACTTACCAGCTTAAAGCATTTCTGCTCTTACACCTTAAGCCTATCTACCTCGTCTTCTTCGAGGGGTCTTACTACCTTTACGGTATGGGAAATCTTATCTTGAGGCGTGCTTCACGCTTAGATGCTTTCAGCGTTTATCACTCCCGGACTTGGCTTCCCAGCCGTGCAGTTGGCACTGCAACTGGTTCACCATCGGTCCGTCCTTTCCGGTCCTCTC
>NZ_FQVH01000060.1 GCF_900129075.1 Caldanaerobius fijiensis DSM 17918 | reverse complement strand
GGAATATCAATTTCCATTTCACCAAATTGAGTTTTTACAGTCTTTTGGGTATATCCATTTCTTGAGTTTGGAGTATCTTTATCTTTCTTCTCATACTTTTCATATCCAAGCTCTGTAGAAAGCTCTGCTTCAAGCATTTCTTGGATAGTATCTTTAAAAAGGTTTTTTAATGACGCATAAAGGTCTGGAATAGATTGAATATTGTTTTCACTGATGAAATTTTTTAATTGTTCCTTTGTCAAAATTGACATTTTTAAAAACCTCCTTCTCGGTTTGTTTTATTTTTGAATTCTTACCAAGAAAGAGGTTTTTAATCATTTTACACAAAATTTTTTACAGTCTCTGGAACGGGGGGATGGCAGAACTTTACCATATCATCAGCAGATGTAATAGCGCCTGTTACAGGAAAGCATGTGGTTTACATGTTGTTTAAAGGCAGCGGTTATTTATTTAATTTTGATAAATTCACCTTTGGCGATCCCAGCGTATTTTCAGCTCCAATATCTCCTCCTGCACCTATTTATGATAATATTCCGCCAGGAGATGTGGAACATGTTCAAGTTATAAGAAGCAACGATAGTATGAAATTGTTCTGGGAAGGTCCGTATGATATTGATGCGCAAAAAGTAGAGATAAGTATATCCAGCAACGGACAGAGAATCGGCGATGCCATATATGTTAACAGAGGTGTACAGACTGCAGATATAACAGGCGTTAAGGCAGATACTGATTATGAGATACAAATAAAAGCTATTGATTTTTCTGGCAATATGTCAAAAGGTATAACAGTACTTACAGAAAACCTGCCTAAATTCAGTCTTATTGCAAACGGAAATGCTTTGAAGGATGGTGGTTCGTTTGATGACTGTATGCCTTTGACTTTTAAGGTGTGGGACAATTCGTCGAGTATTGTATCTGCAAAAATAGTTGTGGGTGACAAAGTTTATGCAATTGATCCTAATGTACAACAAAGCATTGAGATAGATATGACAGGTATGGTTGGAAATTGGACGGCATACGCCACTGTGGCTGATATAGGAGGAAATGTGATTGAGAATACGATACAGTTCAAAGTAACAACGAGTATAGATTCAATGAGAAGCTTAATAACTCGTTTTGCAAATTCAAAGGATATAAAAGGAGCAATGATACCACAGCTTTTAAATGCTCTTGATCAAGCAAAGCACCAGCTTGATATAAAAAGACCGGATCATGCGATAAAACATTTGCAGGATTTTATAAAGCACCTTAATAATGCAGCTTTAAGTCATAATTTAACAGATTATGCCAAATCGGTTTTGACTAACGATGCACAGGCCCTTATAAGTATATGGCAAAGTAATAGTACAAAATAAATGACAACGTGTTTGATTAAATATAAAATTACCTATCCTCCAAGATGGATAGGTAATTTTATATTATTTTTTATTATCAACGTTTTGTCTCAAATAGATTATAATTAAAAGAGATTCAAATGGGGAGAGATGTAAATGGAATACATAATTGGAGTGGATATTGGGACTACCAGTACCAAAGCTATTGCTTTTGATTTAAACGGTAGGATTGTCGATAAGGCAAATGTGGAATATTCGATATTAAATACACGACCATCGTGGAGTGAACAGCGTCCTGATGAAATTTTTGATGCTGTCATGAATTCTATTAAAACTGTTGTGGATAAAAATAAGGAGAAAAATAACCGGCTGTTAGCGGTGAGCTTTAGTTCGGCTATGCACAGTACAATGGCAGTGGATGATAAGGGAGAGCCTCTTACCAATTTGATAATATGGGCAGATACGCGAAGCAAGGAATACGCCCAGAGGCTTAAGGAGACCAGGCAGGGCCATGAGATATATATGAAGACAGGTACACCTATACACCCCATGGCTCCCCTCTCAAAACTGGCGTGGTTGAGGGATAATATGAAAGAGGTTTATCAAAAGGCCTATAAGTACATATCCATAAAAGAGTACGTTTTTTACAGGCTTTTTGGACAGTACATAGTGGACTATTCCATTGCGTCAGCCACAGGCCTTTTCAACATATATGCGTTTAAATGGGAGCAGGATGCACTGGACGTGGCAGGGATATCTTGTGATAGGTTATCCGCCCCGGTGCCAACCACATATACGCTAAAAGGTATAAAAAGAGAGTATGCTGAGTATTTAGGCATTGATGTAAATACGCCATTTATAGCAGGAGCCAGCGATGGATGCCTGGCCAATTTAGGTACCAATGCTATAAAGCCCGGAGATGCAGCGGTTACCATCGGGACTAGCGGTGCTATCAGGGTTATATCCGATAGCCCAAAAAGTGATCCGCAGGAAAGGATATTCAGCTATATATTGACAAAAGATCGCTACGTACTGGGAGGGCCTATTAATAATGGCGGCATCGTCTTTAGATGGTTTAGGGATAATTTTGCTGCCGACGAAGTTCAAAAGGCGAAGCAGGAGGGCATGGATGCTTACGACATTTTGACTCAAGAAGCACAAAAGATACCGGCGGGGTCTGATGGGTTGATATTTTTACCGTATTTGTTAGGCGAGAGGGCGCCGCATTGGGACGCCGATGCCAGAGGCGTATTTTTTGGGATCAATATAAAGCACACCAGAGGGCATTTTATCAGGGCCTTGCTGGAAGGTGTTATATATGCGATATACGATGTAGGGAAGGCACTGGAGGAAACTGCGGGAGACATCAATAAGATATATGTAACAGGCGGATTTGTGAGGTCGCCATTATGGGTTCAGATTTTATCAGATGTTTTTGGCAGAAAAGTTCTTCAGGCAGAAAGTTATGAAAGCTCATGCCTGGGAGCAGCTATTTTAGGTATGAAGGCCCTGGGCATCATTGATGGCCTGGATGAAGTTGAAAGATTCGTGCCTGTTTCTAAAGAGTACCTTCCTGATAAAAAGAACAATGCGATTTATAAGGAGATATTTGAAATGTACGCAAGACTCTATAACTTACTAAAAGGCGAATTCAGTAACGCAGCGAATTTGCAGGATAGGCTGTTTTTGGATTAACCGAAATAACAAAAAGCAACGAACACCCGCAGTAGACAATAAACCGCAGTAAACAATAAAATTACTCAAATGTAGAACCCCATTTTAGATTGCGGACTTTCTTGTATCTATCCCGATCGCTTTTTGTGATTGTGACTTGTTTTAAGCCTTCTTTAGTACATAATTCAATTATTATATGCCCTTTTCTTATCTGCGGGTGCCTTATGATTCTGCTATTTATATTGTTATGAGGACTTTTTGAGACACATATATATGAAAATTTTTCATCCTCGTAGGGGAGTTGACCATTTTTAACTCTTCTGTGCAAGCTTGTTCTCTGTATGCGTGAGGAAAAATGACACCAATTGTCATCCGTTATGGGACATTCTTTATCGTGAGGACATGGTGCGATTGAATACGCCCCAAGCGATAACAGAGTTTCTCGTGCTTTCTTTATTCTAGAAAAGCCGTTTTTAGTTCCTGGTTCTATGATGATTAGTATATCATTAGTACTTTCCCATAGTTTTTTGATTACTTTCTGTCGTGCTTCCTCAATTAGTTCACCAATAGAATACGATGCAATGACGATATCATGTTTAGTAATTTCAAACAAACTATTTAAATCCATTTTTACCCAGTTTGCATTTTTAATAGGGTCATGAGTTGATTTAGAAGATAACTTTTTGCCGATATTTATCATGTTTTCATCTCTTTCAATAAGTGTTATTTTATTAATATCACCCCATATTGCAGTTGCTGCCCACATGGCTGGCCCTGGCCCTGCTCCTACGTCTAAAAGCGATTTTGGATGAAAATCACTGTATATTTCTTTTACATGGTTTAATACGGTGTATATTGCTCCATATGTTGCAGGTATTCTGTATACAATATAAGCGATTATTTCTTCATGTTCATTTAAAAATTTATTAGTAGAAGATGGTCTTTCGTCGCGGTATCGTTTAGAAATACTTGAAACTAAAGAAGCTAATTTATTAATACTTATAGATTTTGCTTCGTTTTCTATGGCATTAAGAAGTTCTAATGGCAATTCCATTTATATAAACAATCCTTTCTCTCAATTTTCACGATTTATATTATATCATCAAATCTGAATTTATGTTATAACTCAACTCCTTGGGTGGAATGGATTATATAATTATAATGAATCCATAAATTAAGACAGAAAATCATCGATTTTAAGAAATATGATAAAATAAAAATATAAAAAAGACATATTCACCAGAATTTAAATCCAAAGTTTTACTGGAAATTTTGAAAGAAGAGAAGACCTTGGCCCAAATCGCATCAGAATATGAGGTTAATCCATCTCTTCTAAGCAAATGGAAAACCGCCTTAAAAAATCTCCCGCGATTATTCGAGGAAAATGACAAAAAGATCGAAAAAGAGAGAAAAGCTCAATAGAGGAAGGAGGATGAACTCTACAAAGAAATAGGGCGCTTAACCACTCAACTGAGTGGCTTAAAAAAATCTGGAATCATCCCTCCCGCGTGAGGAGCGATTGGCTTTATTTTCAAACCAGACAATAAAGAGTTTTCAATTGCTGAACAGGCAAATTTATTAAGCCTTAATCGTACAAGTATTTACTACAAACCATTACCGCCATCCGAAGAAGAAATAGCAATAAAGCGCCGAATTGGTGAGATCTACACTTTCAAGAAAATTGGTATCAAAATTACAAATGGTAAAGAAATTTTAATGGACGGCGCTGCAAATCACTTTAAAGGACTTGCAGGCTTAATTTTTTTGCTAAACTATATCATATAACCTTCCAATATAGTATAACCGTGGGAAAAAAGGAGATTTTAATTAATACCTGAAATTCCTTAACTTTTATCGAAAAAGGAGGTCTACTGTGAAATGCTTATACCATATGCAATAGATAAAGAATACAAACTATACAAAGCAGAAGAAGCTAAAAAAGATAAATACTATTTTTGTCCTTCATGTGGAGAACAGGTTATATTGCGGAAAGGTACAATAAGAACGGCACATTTTGCCCATAAACCAGATTCAACATGTAGTAAAGAAACGGTTATTCATAAAACCGCTAAGCTGTTGATACAAGAAGTAATACAATCATGTGAGAAAGATAAAACAAATTTCCCAATTATTTTAAGGGAGTGTAAAATATGTAGAAACCTTGTTAAAAGACGTTTGCCAAATCAAATAGAAAAAGCAATATTAGAATACAAATTGCCGGAAGGACATATTGTAGATGTTGCCCTAATAGCTAACAACAAAGTAGTCGCTGCTGTAAAAATAAAGGTATTTCACAGTGTTAACAAAGAAAAAGAAGATAATTTAAAAATACCCTTTATTGAGGTAGACGGTTATGACATAGTTGAAAATCCTTCCGTATGGAAACCTTTAAAAGATACACTTCCTTCCTTTGTATGTGAACAATGTAAAATATCATGGACAAAATTTAAAGAGAAAGCGAATAAAATAGCCCAAGAAACAAATATACAACTACCAAATCATTATTATCTTTATGGAATTCATAGGTGCTGGAAATGTGGCAAAGAAATCCTTGTTTTTGCGTGGCCAGGAAGCGGAGGATTTACTCATGAAGAACCTAATGTAAAACCAGTTCCTCGAACAATACAGTATCGTTATTCCAACACGATTAAACATAAATACTGGGCTAACACTTGTCCTTATTGCAACTCTATTCAGGGAGATTTTTTTCTTTATTGTGAACCAGAAGGTCCTTTTTTTGTGTGTAACTATGAAGAATATTGTGAATCCAATTACCAAGAAAACATGTTAAAAATAGCAAGCTACGCAAAAGAATTAAAATTATTATAAAATTGCTACAAAAACCTCATCTCCATAAAGAAGGTTTTTGAGGAAGTGGAAAAGATGCTGAATCTGGAAGAACTGTCGGCGTATAAAATGATTATGGAGAAAGGTATAGAAAGAGGTATAGAAAAGGGCAAAGCGGAAGTGGTGCTGAAACTTCTCAATAAAAAATTGGTTAGTTGTATAATTAAATGCAACAGGCAAAAATTTAATTGAGAAAAATTGAAACCATAGTTTCAAACCATGTATGATATTAAGTGAAAATCAAATCACCATACAGGAGGTTTGAAACTATGGCTAAGAATAATAATACCACAAAAAAGAGAAGTTTTAAACACCTGTCACAATATGAAAGGGGAATGATTTATACATTAAGAGAACAAGGTAAATCAATGCGTCAAATAGCAAAGATACTGGGAAGGGCTCCAAGTACTATTTCAAGAGAGATAAGAAGAGGAACCGTTTGATGAATATCGCATAAGGCTGCTATTTATATCCTAATGATACCATGGTTTCCTTAAAATATGCATAAAGTGTTGAACGTTTCATTCTGGTTTGAGGATGGTAAAAATCTATAAACGAGACTGTAAAAAATTTTGTGTAAAATGATTAAAAACCTCTTTCTTGGTAAGAATTCAAAAATAAAACAAACCGAGAAGGAGGTTTTTAAAAATGTCAATTTTGACAAAGGAACAATTAAAAAATTTCATCAGTGAAAACAATATTCAATCTATTCCAGACCTTTATGCGTCATTAAAAAACCTTTTTAAAGATACTATCCAAGAAATGCTTGAAGCAGAGCTTTCTACAGAGCTTGGATATGAAAAGTATGAGAAGAAAGATAAAGATACTCCAAACTCAAGAAATGGATATACTCAAAAGACTGT
>NZ_FQVH01000059.1 GCF_900129075.1 Caldanaerobius fijiensis DSM 17918 | reverse complement strand
TAATTCGATATAAGTATTAATAAGCTGGGTATATAGTTTTTGAATTTTTAGAAGCTCGTCCAATTTAATTCTTGTAGGTTTTCCATACAAAAATACACTTTTTGTATGTTTGCTCACATGATTATCTCTTCCTGCTTATATTTTAGCACATATTCCCTTTGCCCGCTGAATTCCGGCTTTCATCTCTCCAATGAATTGGAGAGATGAAAGCCGGTTTATCCTAAATTAATTTTAGTTGGGGAAATAAGTACCGTCCACCAGCATCTGAGCTCCTGCAAACCCTAAGTTGGTTTCAGCTACCCTCTCTATATCTTCAGGATCAGTAGGCACAGGCATGTTTCTGTTATATTTCTGGTATAATTGCTCATTATATGGCCAGCCCCTTATAGTTTTTATATTGCCCCATACGCCTGTGACGTTCTGGAAGTAATCCAGTCCAAAGGCATTTTCATTGGCGATCCAGACAAGATCTCCTGCAGCTTTTTTCATATCCTCATCGCTCATATAAAGCATTTCGTTGAGCACCTTGTTTATATCCACCATTTTGCCATCAGGTCCTGGCAATACCATGTTGAGCTGACCTTTTCTTGGCCCTTCTTTAACCCGTGGGAAGTTACCTGCGTTACTTGGGAATCCCCAGTAGAAGTTGGATAACGGCCACCACGGAATCAAAAAGCCCCATGTAACATCAATCCATTCAGCAGACATATCGAATTTGTTATAGGGTATTTGCGCCTCTCTGTAATATATGGAGCCATCCTTTGCCATCAGTTTAGTCGGTAGACCAAATTTTGTCAATTGCTCAGCTACTATCTCACTAGGCTGTGTACATTGCACCCATCCAGCATTAGAACCGATGACAAAATTGTACATCTTTCCATTTTTGTCCCTCCATATGCCGTCAGACCCTTTTGACCAGCCTATCTCTTTTAACAATTGTTCTGCCTTCTGCGGATCATAAGAATATCTAGTCATCTTATCCTGTATGTCTTGCGGTACCCAATCCTTTATAAACGACACCGGCATACCGGTTACAGAATAGGGATGGGTTTCGGAGTAATAATTGCCTACCTGGCGAATTTTATCTTTATCAAAGGCGTATATAATAGCTCTTCTAAATTTTACGTCGTCAAATGGTGGTTTTTGAATGTTAAACACCATGCCAATATCAGCAGGGTCAAACATCTTGAACAGCACCAGATCTTTATTTGCTGCAAGTATAGAGTCCACCATATCCTTGGGCAGCGTGCCGGGATATGAATCCACCTGTCCGGCTCTTAGCATGGCAATAGATGCAGCAGCATCCCCTACCTGTTTAAATGTCAGGGTATCAAAGTGCACTTTATCTTTGTTGTAATAGTACGGATTTTTAACCATTATGAGGTCTGAAGCAGTAACGGTTTTGACCATATATGGGCCGGTACCTACAGGAAGCTTGGGCCCAAATTTTATAAATTCTTGCCAGTTCTTATTTAAAGCTGTATTTACCTTTTTATCCTCTATAATGTTAAGACCAAATGCTCCTCTTTTATCTAAAGTATCAGCTGGTTTAGCTTGCTTAAGTATTTCTGCCGCTCTGTCTACGTATTTACCATAAATATGGTATGGAATAGTTGCCTGATAGTCTTGTGCTATGAGAAGATTTTTTACCTTTTCATTGGGTTGAGGATCATTCCAGACAAAAACTACCGTATAATCGTCAGGCGTATCTACGCTCTTTAAGAATTTTGTGATAAAAGCTCCATTGTTGAGCGTATAATATGCCCATATGTCTTTACTTGTAAATGGCTTTCCATCATTCCACTTTACGTCTTTTCTCAAGTGAACAATAGATTTGTTGCCTTGATTTTCAGGCATACTTTCTGCAAGCCTGGGATAAATCTTATCAGTGGATCTCACAAATTGATATAGCCCTTCCATACCGTATGTCCATCCAGGTCCAATACCGCCCGATCCAAACGGATTGCCTTGATATAATGGCGGTTTGGGCCAGCCTCCCCATACTCCAAGCCTGAACACCTTCTGCTTGTTGTACTTAGGGCCTTCGCTGCTAGATGCGGAATTCGTTTTCTTTGAGCTTACATTGTTAGATGTTTTTAATGTTTTATTTCCACATCCCGTCAGAATAATAGAAAATAACATCACGATGAGCATAAATACACTTATGCCTCTGGACAAGTTCTTAAATGGCATTTTCATTGACCCCCCTCATTTTATATATATGCATGGTTCTTACAATATTACTTTAATGTTTTATATAAACATTTTCAAAGTCCAAATTTACTTAAATTCGACGAATATTTGCTGTGTTTTTTCTTCTTCTGAATATTACTCATGTTTTCTTACTTTTTCTCCATTTTTCACCTACCCGTGTTTAAAATACCTCTATTTCCATATCAAACGTTATCATTTTCCAAAAATTTTTATGCGAATATCAATTATATATATGCATTATTATATTTAAACTTTGTTATTTTCTGAAGCATTATTGTCTCCCCTCATTAACACCACATCATTATTTATCTCTATTACTAGATGTACAATAAGCTTCTCTCTTATTAATTCTACTACTATGTAACAATCTGTAGTTTCAATTATAACAATATCACTATTACATAAAGCGGGTAACATACTATTTCCTTTGACTTTAACCTTTATTTTTTATTCATATAATCTTTCTTCTGCCAAAGCATAAACCAAGCCTTTTATAATACCATGCCTTTCCGATTATCCATAAAACTCCACCTTCGATTTTTAAAGTTATTGTTTACTAAATTCTAAAAACTCCTCCACATCCTCTAACTTATCTACAAACTTTGCATTTCCTTCGTTAACTAAAATCACTTTATCTGCCTTTTTAACTTGTTCAATCTTATGAGTAACATAAATAAATGTCTTACTTTTTTCCAAGATAAAATCAAAAACTTCTTGCGACATTTTGTCATCCAACATTGAAGCTGGTTCATCCGCAAATACCAAATCTCTTTCTTCTATTAAAGCCCTTGCAATTGATATCCTCTGTGCTTGCCCACCTGAAACATTCTGACCTGCTACATTTAAATCAGTATCTATATCACTAACTAATGAATCTATCCATTCTTTTAGATACAATACTTCAAGCAGTTCTTTCAACCTTTTCTCATTTATCCCATTGCTACTACCCAACTCTAAGTTTTGTCTAATGGACAAACCAAATAACTGCGGCATAGCAGGAATATAACTTATCAATTTAACTCTCTCTTCCAAAGGAATTTCCATTGGATCTATACCTTTTAAACTCACACGTCCATCTGTGTATGAATTCAAACCCATCATAATTCTCAACAATGTTGTTTTGCCACTCCCATTTTTCCCTATTATTGCAACCTTCTCGCCTTCCTTTATACAAATATTCACATCCTCTAAAATCTTTCTCCCATCAGCTTCAAAACAAAGATTATTAATTTCAATTATGTTTTTTGTTCCTGGCTCATCTATAAAAGCAACTTGGTAGTTTTTATCACTATTTCTTGCGTACTGTGTCAGCTCATCTACTCTGTCTATTACCGGTTTATTTTGAGCCACTGAAGACATAAGAAGACTTAATGATCGGTAGGATTCTTTCCATACACTAAAAAGAAAAATGCTTGCAAGAAATATCGAAACAAAATTCTTCATCCCCATAAGATAGAGCAATACCAGCATACCACAATCAACAAATGTATTCATCAAACTTATAAATAAACTATTCTTTAGGTTAAGCATATCAATTGTTTTGTTTGCATTCCAAAGCCTATATCGCCTTTGTTTATACAAATTAAAAAAATCCAAATATACTTTACTTACAACCAAGACCTCAGTATTAGTAATCAGGTCATATAAATTTTGAGAAGCTTCAGCATCACAAGTTCTCAAATTTGCCATCTCTTTCTCAATTCTCTTATTGAAAATATTTTCTACTCTAATTTCAACAAGAGAACATAAAATTAAAAAGCTCATCGCATAAACTGAAACACTAAACCCCCATATTGTTATTAGCAGAAACACAAAAATTCCGCTAATATAGGAAATAAACCCAAATCCTGAATTTGCTACTTGTGCCAAATCTGTTTTTAATCTTTCAATAACATCTGCTTTGGTAAATTTATTTACATATACATTGTATGGAGTTTTTATTAACTTAGTAAGGATCTCTTTTATAAATTCATAAAATACCTTATAAGTTCCTTTAACTGTATAAATAGGGAAGATATAAATTGCAAATATTATTGCTATAATAAATACAATCCATATTACGCAAAGAATATGGAATCTATTAATATTTCCTTTTTGCAAATCGTCTATCAACATTTTACTAAAGAATGAATATAGAAACATTCCCGTCCAGTAGACAAAAATATAAAGCAATCCATAAAGGAATAGTACCAGTCTCAATTTTGGGCTATTATAGTAGTCATGATATAAACGATTTAATACTTTAAATGTTTGCTTGAGCAATTTCCTCACTCTCCCATCTTTCAGAGCCTATCATATGAACCTCATCAGACATCTTTATCACATCAGGATTATGAGTAACAATTATTATGGTATTCTTTCCATTTTCCACTCTCTTTTTTAAATTTATCATTATCCTTTCAGTGTCAATAACATCAATCCCATTTAATGTTTCATCCATTAACCAGATTGTTTTGTCATTATAAAATGCTCTTGCCAAAACCAATTTCTTCTTCTCTCCTGTAGAAAAAGGATTTCCATCTGATGAAATTCTACTATCTAAACCATTAGGAAGTTTATCCACAAGCTCTTTTAGGCGTGAATTTTTCAGCGCAAAATCCATTCTCTCCTGATCATATTCCTTTAAAAGAGTTATATTCTCTTTTACTGTCCCTTCAAAAAAATATATATTTTGTGGAATGTATTCTATATAGTCCCAAAGCTTTTCTCTGTCAATTTCCGCGATGTCTTTTCCAAATATTTTTACTTTACCTTCTTCAATAGGCAGTAAATTGCAAATCATTTTTAGCAAAGTGCTCTTTCCACATCCAGATTCACCCACAACAGCATGTATTTTACCTGATCCAAATACTTTTGAAAGGTTGCAAAGCACAAATTCATTTTTATCTTTATATTTATAACTCACACCTTGTACCTCTATAGCTACATCACTATTTTTATCTGTTAATTCAACTCGTGTTTGGACATTTTTATCTTCGCAAGTTGGGATTTCATAATAAATATTTATCCTTGTCATCAAACCCATAAATGTCTGCCTCTTAGTGAAAATATTAATAAGTGACATCACTTTATCATTTACAGTTGAAGAAACAGCTAGCATTGCATAAATATCTCCAAATTTCATTTCTTTTTTATATATTAGAAAAACCGAAAATAAAATTACAAAAACTACCAATGAGTAGCCGACAGCGTTTTGGATAGTATTTATCAAAGACACAAATTTTTGATAAAGAATTGATTCCCATTCAAGTTTTTGATTTTCTTTTTCAAGACTAGAAAACAATTTTCTTCTGTCCAAAAACGCCTTTATTACTTCTATGTTTTCAACTATATTTATTAGTAAAGCCCGATATCTCCCTGTTTGTATAACAATTTTGCTCTGAGCTTTTTCAATTTTGCCTTTGGTCAGAGAGCCAACAATCGGAACCAATATTCCAATAACAATAATAATTAATGTAACCTTTACATTTACTATAATTCCATATGCAATTCCTGCTATGAGAGATAAAAAAGTTGAATATAAAACCAAAAAGGAATTTAAATACTCATCTACTGCTTGAACAAGGTCATTTCTGATAATTGTAAATCTGTCAACTAGCTGCAATTCAGTGTCAGCCCACTTTTGACTTTTGCTGTTTTTAACTATCATTTTCTCTTCCGCTCTTTCAAGCATAGTATATCGAATAATCCATTTTATTTTAAGATAAACATAGTTGAGGAAAACCTTGGTTAAATATATAAGCAATACTATACAAAACAATTTAACAATTCTGCTTTTATTACTCCCCTGAACCATATAATCTATTATTCTTCTCACTACTTCAGCTTCAGGATATGTGATTATTCCAATCATAAATGATAAAAAAGAAAATAATATTATTGCTGCTTTCGGAGGAGAAAATTCTTTTTCAAAAAATTTAAAGTAATCTTTTTGTCCTTCTTTCATTGCACCTTTCCACCTTTCATCATCAATAATTAGACACTTTGCACTAACTTTATGTTTCCTTTATTCTATTAATATCTGTAATAAATTTTTGTATTACATCAATTACATCTTTCTCAATAATATACATACTCAGCCAATTCCCTTACATTATTGACAGAAGTAATTTTATCCCATATAACAGTAGCCATCTCATTTAATAAATAATATTTTTTTGTAATATGGTAAATAAAATTACTTCTCCTTCTATGTTGTTTCGATTACATTTGGATTTCACTCCCTCTATTATCTTTCATTTTCTCACGATATCTCCGTTTTTCTTCAATTTTCTCATTGCAACAAGAACCCTCTATGGCTTATATTATCATTTTTTACTCATATTCCCTCCATATGCGTAACCTTAATAAACCTCACTTGTTATTTCCATATTCTGGCGGAATGCCTCCACTTATCTCATGGGGCTTACCCTCCCATCTCTCACAGGATCTTCGTCCTTAATTTCTTCGTTCTACCTGCCATGAGGTGGATGTCAGCTACGCTCCTTTGCAGGGTCTCTGCCCTTATGGTGAAAATTCTTACCTGACTATTCCAGCTCTTGTTGTCAATGTTCAAATCGTAATTTTATTTTCTAAAAATACATATCTCTTTTTTATCCTTTGCA
>NZ_FQVH01000058.1 GCF_900129075.1 Caldanaerobius fijiensis DSM 17918 | reverse complement strand
ATACTTTACCATCGTTTCGTCTCTTTGTCAAGGGGTATCTCTCGACTTTTTTGTCCCCTTGCCCCTCTCGCGATGGCTTTATTAATATACCACAGCTTTAAGGGGTATGTCAAGAGGGATTGATACTTTACCACAATATCATCAATGATAATTTCACAAAATAGCAACAAAACTCTCAGAAATGGTTGACTTCATATATAATAAATCGTATAATTTTATTGTAGAATTATTAAACACCATAATATTTAATACACAAAACTGTTAATAATAATCGTTCGATTATATGGGGATTCATTTATTTTTATGAAAGGGCGGTCAATGTGAAAAGGCTTGCACTCCAAAGCAGGTCAGAACAGGAGCAAAATTCTAAAGTACTTTTGTATGAAATATTAAACATTTCGTGGCCAGCTTTTATTGAACTGGTGATGTCTACTCTTTTTGGTATGGTTGATATGGTAATGGTCGGACAGCTTGGCCCTGCCGCTATAGCAGCTGTAGGCCTTACTAATCAACCTTTTATGCTTTTATTATCAGTCTTCGCTGCTTTGAATGTTGGAACAACTACTCTTGTAGCATGGAATATAGGCGCTCGCAACCTTAAAGAAGCTCGTTCTGTATCAAGGCAATCGCTTATTTGTGCCTTCGTATTGGGTCTAATCATAAGCATACTTGGATTTATATCTGCTCGTAAAATAATTACGTTTATGGGTGCTAAGGCTGATACCATAAACGATGCTACATTGTATTTCCAGATCGTATCTGCAGGACTGATATTTCAGACCATAACCATGTGTATAACAGCATCTCTAAGAGGAGTCGGCGAAACGCGAATACCAATGATGTACAATGTAGGAGCAAATCTATTGAATGTATTTGGCAATTACGTGCTCATATACGGTAAGCTGGGATTCCCTATGTGGGGTGTAGCCGGTGCAGCTGCTTCTACTACTTTTTCCAGATTAGTAGCATGTCTTGCAGGTCTTTATGTTATTTTTTTGTCAAGAAAATCTAAAATTCTTTTAAGCATAAAGGACGATTATAGACCCGACTGGAATATATTAAAGCAAATTTTTACTATAGGAATTCCTTCTGCTTTAGAGCAATTTTTCTTGCAAAGCGGCCTTATGCTATTTGCCAAAACCGTTTCAGGTCTAGGCACTTCCATTTATGCGGCCCATCAAATAGGGTTAAATATAAATGGTTTAACTTTTTCTCCCAGTCAGGCCTTTTCTGTGGCAGCAACTACCCTTGTAGGGCAAAGTTTAGGAGCTAGAAATATTAAAAAAGCAGAAAAATACGCAAATTTAATACACCACATAGGCATGGGAGTTGCATGTTTTATAGGTTTTATGTTTATACTATTTTCTCACTATATAACGAGAATATACACATCCGATTTTACCGTTGCTGCTATGGCAGGCACTGTCTTGAAGATCATGGCTTTGGCACAACCTGGTCAATCAACCCAATTGATATTGGCTGGTGCACTTAGGGGCGCAGGAGATACAATCTATCCTCTTATCGCTTCTTTTTCAGGTATATGGATATTTCGCGTCATTGTTGCATATATCTTTGTCTACATATTCCATTGGGGATTAATCGGTGCCTGGGTTGCTATGGTTCTGGACCAATATACAAGGTCAGCCATAATATACCTGAGGTTTATTTCTGGAAAATGGAAAACTGCAAACCTCCAAAGGAACCAACCAAAAGTATCAAAGCATCAAAGAGCTTCTTTATGAATCTTACTTGACTGTAAGGCTTCTAAGTCTATTTAACGCAGCTGACACCTCTTGAGGCCTTGGTAAAGCCAGGTTGCCAGGATGTTTTCCATAAAAAGGCGATACCACATCAAGCCCTTTCGAATTAATATCCTGATAGACTTTATCTACTATTTGCTTTAGGCTACTCTTACCATCTACGTATCTTTCAGCCGCATATCTTATTATTTCAGCGATAGCACTGGTCTGGCTCTTGTCCACCAGCTGTTCTACATAATCAAGCTCTATCTCTTCATAACCGTACTTTATTGTATCCGTATCTCTGGACTTAACCTTTTTCCCTCTAACATCCAGCCCGTTTTTAAGCGGTAGTCGTGGTTTTATAGTTATCTTTTTAGTTTGTGCTTCAATCTCTCTATTGGTTCTAAACCTTTGTGCAATCTCTTTAGCCTGGCATGTAACATCATAAGGCTTGTAATTATGCATTTTAATAATGCAATCAGCTACATCAAAATAATCACCGCTACCACCCATCACCAGTATGGTCGATATACCATTATCCTCATATAGCTGCTTTACCCTATCTATAAACGGCGTTATAGGTTCGTCCTCTCTGGAAATCAATTGCTGCATCCTGGCATCCCTTATCATAAAATTGGTGGCTGATGTATCCTCGTCTAGGAGCAACAATCCCGTGCCAATCTCCATCGCCTCCACGATATTTGCAGCCTGAGATGTGCTGCCGCTGGCGTTTTCGGTGCTAAACCTGGTGGTATCAATTTTATTGGGAAGGTTGTTTATAAAAGGGCTTATATCCACTTTTTCAACTCTCCTGCCATCCTCTGCCCTTATCTTAACAGCATCAGCAACAGTTATGACAAATTCCCTGCCATCGCCTGGTATATGATTATAAACCCCTCTTTGTATAGCTTGAAGCAATGTTGATTTGCCGTGATAGCCACCTCCCACAATCAAGGTAACTCCTTCGGGTATCCCCATGCCTGTTATCTTACCGCGATTCGGCAGATCAAATTCTACCCTGAGGCTATCTGGAGATTGAAAAGGCACAACATGTTCATTTTTTAATGGCTTGTCGCTTACACCACTTTCCCTGGGAAGTATAGAGCCATCGGCCACAAATGCCACAAGATGCCTCTCTTTTAGCTTGCTCCTTAAATAGTCTGCATCCTCTACCGTTTTTACCCATTGCCATATGTTATTTAAGTTAAGGTTTTTCTTCAAAAGTCCTTTGTCAACAATCTTAGGTATAAAATCCAGCAACATTGTCATAGCACCTTTACTGTTTATCCTTCTTCCAAAAGCAGGAAGCCCTATGCTTAATCTTGCCTCCACGTATTCCTCAGTTACTACCATGGCAGTCCGTTTTATAATTTCCTGGCCACCCTTATCTATGTAAATATCGCCGCTATGCCCCGTCCCTTTAACAACAGGCAGCGTCTTAATAACATCAAAAACAGATCTGGCAAGAAAATCTTCCAAGGCGAGTTTTCTAGAGGGATTTTTATACAGTTCGGAATCAAACCCCGCAATTTTTTGGGGTACCCTTACTCTTATTCGTGATGGGGTAGCAAAAGGATCTCCCTGAACATAATCAATATAGAGTTTAAAATTCCCAAAATCATATTCTCCTTGTATATCCTTGTAGGCTTTATAGCCCTTGCCGTTTATCATATCAAGTTTTTTTCTGAGATCATCTATTGTCATCAGAAGCACTCCTTAGTTTTACATAGTTTATTTTGAATGATAAAATAAATATACCAAAAAATAATGTAAATGTCTCTAGTTTTATTATTATTGTTATACCCTCTGCTATATTTTCCATCGCTCCCACATCCAAGATGCTAAAAAAATGCTTAATATCCCGGCAGCAAACTTTGATATTATAAACGGCATTATCATATGTGGAGCTACCCCTGATACGAATCCCATCTGTCCCCCAAACACAAAGGCACCACTTATAGCAAAAGCCGAACATATTACTTTTCCTTTAGGATTCATATCCTTAAAATTGCCAAACACCAATAAATTAGTAGCTAAATTGCCTACCAAACCCATAATAGAAGCACCATTAATGCCATATCTGTTGCCTATTTTTCTTAGAAAACTGCTGAAAAGCCTATCTAACATAGCCAACATGGGATATGCTCCAGCCAGAACAAAAGCAATTTTCCCCACTACAGCCATGACTTCTTTCATAGACACAATTTTTAATCCCAAATCAAACCCAAACACCGAACGGCCACCCTGTGCCAATAACCCTACAATACTCAGTCCTATTATTATTCTGCCAAAGATATCAAAACATCTAAATAAGATTTTAGGCATAAGCCACAGCCCCACACCCACAATGGCTGAAATCACTAGTACAGGCAACATATTTTTCAATAAATAAAAAGTGCTTAAGCCGTAGCTCAACCCAGCGACAAAACAACCAAAGGGGATAGATACTATCCCCACCATTACCCCCTTAGAAAAGAACTTCTGTTCATCTTTAGATATAATCCCTATTGCTACAGGAATTGAAAAGCTTATAGCTGCGCCCAGGTTAGAAGCCACAATAATACCTGAAAATAATCCAGTTTTTTCATTTAAAGCAAGATCCCTCGCTATCTGATATCCTCCCATATCCACAGCCAAAAAACTGGCAGCAAATGCTGACGGATCAACATTAAAAAGCCGAGAAACTGGAATCACTGCTTTAGATAAAACCTGAGATATTACAGGTGACAAAGAATAGATGCCTATCATCCCTAGGCCTACAGCACCCATGGCCTTAATTCCTTCTTCAAATTTTTGACCTAGATTTAAAGGATTACCTGCTACGTAATCAATCCCGCCTATCACAAAAAATACTCCTATTAAATACAGGACAATACCACCCATCTGCTGTAACCTTCCATCTTTTAATTTCAGCAAGCAACCCTTTATATTATTTCTGACTGACAATTTCGACCAATTCATCGCTTATAACATAGCCATCGGCATCCACCAGTCCAAAGTTCATCTGCTTGTATGACCAGCATGCTCTGCCGATATTTAGTTTCTTAGTCAGCTCTACAAAGTCTCTATGCCAGTTTATCCTGCTCTGAAGTGGTGCGTCGCTTATAACTCCGTATTCTCCGCAGTAAAGCTCCTTACCGGTAGAATTTATAAACTCCTCAGCCACCTTAAGATTTTTTTCCATCAGTTTTCTGTCATTGATCACCTCTAGCTGGCTCTCCCACCCTTTATATTCAGGCCTCTTTCTTAAAAATTCTTTTAAGCCTACAAATCTTCCGGGGTACTCTTGACCCTGGTTAAATTCTGCACATATATTCACCCATGATGCCTTCTGATGAGTAAACAGCAGGGGTTCATAGTAATGGAACGTATACACTACATTAGGATCATCAAAAAGCTGTATCTCTTTAAGAGTAAATATGGAATTATATGAATTCCCTCCGACTATGACTATCCTGTCTTGATCTATTTCCCTTATAGCTTCCACTGCCCTATGAGCCAGGGCGTTCCACCTATCACTTGTGGGCTCTACCACCTCATTTAATAATTCAAAAGCCACATTGCCTTTTTCGGCTATGTACCTTTTCGCAAAGTACTGCCACAGCTTTATAAATCTCTCCTGCAAAAACACATCATCAAACAAGCGATTCTCCTCTAATGTGCTGAAACTAAAGCCAGGCGCTCTGTGAAGATCCAGTATGACGTTAAGACCATACTTTTTACACCACTCAATGCAGTTATCCACATACTTAAAACCATCTTCCTTATATTTAAAAGGAGTATCATCATCTTCTAAAACAGGATAATCTATTGGAAGCCTCACATGGTCCATGCCCCAAGATGCTATCTGTTTTATATCTTGCTCCCGTATAAAACTATCAAAGTGCTCATAGCTGTGCTTGCCGTATTGGGATATCCATCCACCCAGGTTTACACCTGCCCTATAGCCTTGCATCTTCCTCATAGAGTTCCCCCCTACCATTAATCACTTGTAACAACATGTTGAAAACGCTGCAAAATCCCTTATTAGAGGTTCTGCCTCCGCTTTTAACACCTTTAGCCTAAGCTCTTTTGTATATATGGGCTCAAATCTATCGATCTTTTTATGCCCTATAGCGCTTCCGTGTACTAATTCTATCCAGTTACCTCCTTTTTCTGCTTCAAGTACGTACTCTCTCACTCTTTCACCATAAGCTATATCCTCCATAAGGATGACGTGATCTACAAGCGCAGCAGCGTTTAAAGCCAGTTTTAGCTCATACCCCTTTCCAGCACATCGGGAGAGCGGATTAGAAAATCTTCTTCTTATCTCCTCTCCAAACTCTATCACTCTTTTGGCATCAATGTCGGGTATAAGACCTCTATTGTCCGGTGCTACGTTTAAAAGAAGGTTTGCACCATGGCCAACTGAGCGATAATATATATCCATAAGCTCATCTAATGAAAGCAAGCTATCTTCGTCATTAGGATGCCAGAACCAATGCCGCCTTCTTATAGGCACGTCGCATTCTGCTGGTACCCATTCTGGTGTCTCAGGAAGCCATGTAAGCATGTCTTTAGTAAACATGCTAACCCTCGCCTCTTTCGCCGCGTTCCAACAAGGATATGGTGCAACTCCATCCTCATTTCCCACCCACCTTATAGTAGGAGCGCCCATATTGAATATCATCGCATCAGGTTGATATTTTTTCACCGTAGATATTATGCGAGGCCAATCGTACTCTCTTCCCTCCGAACCAGCACCATCAAACCAGACCTCAACTAGTCGCCCATATCTCGTCAAAAGCTCAGTAAGCTGTCTTATGTAAAAGTCATCGTAAGCTGCTTTGTCAGAATAACAAGGTTCATGCCTGTCCCAGGGAGAAAGATATATGCCAAATCCAATCCCTTCTTCTTCACACGCTTTAGCGCATTCTTTAACCACATCCCCAGTTCCGTTCTTCCACGGACTGGACTTTACTGAGTAAGAAGTAGTTTCGGTTTGCCACAGACAAAAACCATCGTGATGTTTGGCTGTCAATATAAAATATTTAAATCCCGCCTTTTTGGCTATTTTAACCCACTGCCTTGCGTCTAATGAGGTGGGATTAAAGGTCTCTGGAGAATCTGTACCGTCTCCCCATTCTTTGTCGTTGAAAGTATTCAAGCCAAAGTGACAAAACATACCCATCTCCATATCCTGCCACGCAAGTTGTTGCTTTGTAGGCGTTGGCAGGTTAATAGCGCTCATATCATTTATCCCCCTCGTATAATATGATTTGTAATCAACCAAAAAGGTCGACCTTTAACAAGATTAATAAAGATCTTTGATATTTAAATATTGTTTCTTTAAATTTCACCATGATTAAATCTATCAAGTGCCACTTGATACTTATGCATACATCGCATAGCTACTACCCATGTTTGGGAAGATGGGTTGTCAAGCCCGAACGCAGTGAGTTCATTTTAGGCTTGACTTACTCATCGACCAAACATATAATCCTCTCTGCGATGTATGCTCGATTGCTGCATTTTGTATTGTAGTACACGTATTCCCTCTTTCTTCTTCAGGTTGTCTCTGTTAAACTATCTCTAGGATT
>NZ_FQVH01000057.1 GCF_900129075.1 Caldanaerobius fijiensis DSM 17918 | reverse complement strand
CTTTTGAGTATATCCATTTCTTGAGTTTGGAGTATCTTTATCTTTCTTCTCATACTTTTCATATCCAAGCTCTGTAGAAAGCTCTGCTTCAAGCATTTCTTGGATAGTATCTTTAAAAAGGTTTTTTAATGACGCATAAAGGTCTGGAATAGATTGAATATTGTTTTCACTGATGAAATTTTTTAATTGTTCCTTTGTCAAAATTGACATTTTTAAAAACCTCCTTCTCGGTTTGTTTTATTTTTGAATTCTTACCAAGAAAGAGGTTTTTAATCATTTTACACAAAATTTTTTACAGTCTCGGTTTACCCGTGGGAGGATGTCAGATTTCTCCCTCACTTCCTTCCCTCTCTCCCGCTTCCCTCATCTTCTCGTTCACTTCTTCTACTTTCGCACACTTTGGTACAACCTTCTTGATCGCGCTTATCTTTATCTCTTTCTCGGGCCACAACGATATTATCCAGCTTTCCTTCCCTTTCTCTATCCTCATCCGTCCGGTTAATTCAAGCTTATTCCATAACTTCTCCCCTTCCTTATACCCGTCCATATCCTTCGGTATCTCTATCCTGTACATTCTCCCTCTCCTTTCTTAGTTAAAATTTTAACAATGTGCTTCCTTTTTACGTATTCATCCCTTCCTTATTTCTCAAAGATTTTTACGAATTACCTGTTTAAGCCTTTCATCACGTTTTTACAAAATACGTCAAAAATTTAACAAACTGCTGCGCAATACAGCATTGCACAGCTCTACATGGCGCTATATCTCCACCGTCCTTATTTCGCACATCGGATACTCCTTCCTGAACGTCTCTTCCTGCTCCTTCAGGCACACTATTATCACTTCCTGCACTTTCGTGTGCCTGTACTTCGCAAGCTCGAAGTAGTTCTTCAGCTTCGCCCGCTTCTCTATGTCGTTCAGCACCAGCACCACTACCTGTTTCCCTTCCGCCGTGCAGTCCGCCTCGCTCCACTCCGGCTCCCTCACTTCTCCGAATGCCTTTCTCGCCGCTTCCTTCACTATATCCCTCTCTCCGTGCTTCCTCAAAAGCTCTATCCCTTCCGGGTACGGCAACGCAAGCTGTTCCGTCAATCCCAATCCTTCAGTTCCATATTTCTCCCTCGCTTCACCGCTTCCGTAAAACACCACCGCTCTGTACACCCCTACTTTGTACAGCTTCCTCATCTCGTCCTTCATCCGTTTTATCGTCACTTCATTCGGTTTCTCTCCCACGTCGTACACCATGTACTCCGTCCTGCCTTCCAACAGCCCCAAAAACCTTCCACCTCTATCTATTTCTCCTTCCCTTCTCTTCACTTCCCAGCTCGGTACGAACGTCCACGCGCTCCCTTCAAAGTATGCCGCCATCTCGCTTATCCTTATCGCCCGCCTCTTCATCATTTTATCCGTCGGCAACTTTTTCCCTTCTCCCACTACTTCCTTGCCTTTCTTCCCCAAATATACTATCCCGTACTTCCTCTTCACGTACCCGGCACGGTACAGTTCCGTCAACCGTGTGTCGTGGTACTTCTCTGTCCCGTACAACGCTCCCGCTCCTTCCTTCGTTATCACTCCGTATCTCTTCAAATGCTCCAATAACTTCATGTCTCTTTCCGTCAACATCATCTTAAATCATCTCCTTTCTGTCTTATTTTTTGTTCAACTACCTGTCTGCACCGTTATTCACGTGCTTTATTGCAACTTCGGTTAGCCGCTTCCTTTTCTCCTCCTTCTTGCATGTTCCATTTTGCACCGTTACTTCCGTTCTCTATTGCGGCTTATAGTTAGCCTCTGCCACCTTTCGTATCTCCTTCATCTGTACATTCATACCTTCCTTCTCGCATGCAATATCTGCTTCCCCTCTTTCCTTACCTTACCCTGCCTTTGGATTGATTTGATACATTGTTACCGTTATGCTCCTATGCTAACCTGTTTCTCCGCTTCATTTTTTCCAGTAAATCAAGCAAGTTTATTTTTCTATTTAACAGCACCGCAATCCTAATAATACCGTTCTCGTCTGGTCGATCTTTTTTTGGCCTTTTGGCACCTGCCGAATGCTCTTTATAAAAGGATTTTTAGAATCTATCGCATCGGGGTTGAAAAACATAGGGAATTTTTAAAAAACACCCATATTAAAAAATGCCTTTAAATAGGCATATACATTTCGCACAGAAAAAACAAAAACACCTATACCCCCGCAAGGCTGTTTATTATCCATTTTTGTTAATTACATCCAGTATTTTATCGGTGCAATTCCTTTCAACAATGTATATTTCAGTATGCGGATTATCGCTCTGGAATCCCTCACACCCGTAGGACACGTGCTTAAACGTATCATCCTTGATGATGCCTGCATAACGCACTCCGTTTATTATCGGACTTATATCGCGGTTGTCCACGTCCCAGTCCCTTGCGGGCAGGAAAAACTTAATCCAGATGAACGCCTTATCAAACCGCGGACACTTATCAAGGCTCTGAATAGCGAAGAGGACGTTGTTGAGCCACCTGTCTTTGGCATACTGCTTTGCTTTTGCAGTCCTCGGCGGGTAATCGGGAATGTGAATGCTTATCACGCCGTCGTCCAGAGACACCTTCACATCATCCGACGGCAGGACGCCTGCAGGCGGCTCACCCCTTCTGATGCTCTCGTTGAAAGCCCAGTAAAGCTCTTTGCGGGCTTTCTCTATTGCTTCATACGCGTTCATCACGTGTTCGTCCATCTTTCTCTCTCCTTTCCTTCTGACCTGCAGCTCCGTGATAATATCTTTCCAGCGCTGTCCTTATGACTTCGCTCATGTTTTCCTCATAAAACAACGGGCTGTCCGCATTTATCCTTGCGGATACCTTTATTTTTCTCATGCAGTCGCCTCCTTTCGTTTTTTCCACATAAAAAAAAGCGGGGATACAGTTCCCGCTTTTTTACAGTAAACTCATTATGCTGTCTTCCAGTATCTTTTCTGCTTCATTATCGGACTGCTCTTCGGAGGCCGCCGGAACGGAAATGCAGCCCTGTTCAAGCATGTTCAGCATCTTTGAGATGTTGTCATCCATTCGTTTTATCGTTTCGCCGTACTTCACGTAAAACCTTATTGCCTCCTTAATGAATGCAGTTTTTTCCTTGCCGTTCAGTGCCAGCAGGGTTGATTCGATGTCTTTATCATATTTGCTGTTCGTCCTGAACGAATGCACCATATATGTAAACCTCCTTCAATGCAGGTATATTTGAAATCTGCAGGATATTCCAACCCAAATCCGTAAACACATATTTTCAGAAGCACAGAACTGAGCCGTATACAGAAATACACTGTAACTCCTGTCAATGTTTATTATACCTGCATTGAAGCATGTAAACAACTCTGCTATTTCTCGTTTTTCTCCTGAATTTCAGCCACTTTCAAGAAACCTCTTGCGTTGGCCATCTGAGGATCGTTGACCAGCACCGTGCGCGGATAGATGTCCATGAGGTGCTCTTCCAGTTCCTTTGCACCGCCGCCTGCCAGAAACACCGTGTTGAACATGCTCATCTCATCGCTCCACGACATCTTAATACGATTTTTTATAATCCGTGCCACCTCTTCTTTCGCCATCTGTATTTCCTTACTCATATCAACTTTTTTTCCGTAGTGCATTATGCCGCCGTTTTCCACGATCTCCATAGCCACCCTTGTATCGGGCATCACACCCGTTTTCTTTGAAAACAGCTGGCCAACTATATCGTACAAATCCGACATGCCGGTGTTGATCGTGTTGGACATTTCATTTTGGAGCAGTATTTTCTTGCCGAGCTTGAACACGATATAATCCGTCGTTTTGAACCCGATATCTATGAGCCCTATATACCCGCCCTCTGCAAGATACCTTGAGATGTTATCCCACATGGAGTAGTACACCGCACCCGCTGCCTGAGGAAACAGCGTAACCTTATCGAACTTAACTATCCAGCTTCTGTTTATATCTGCAATGGATACAATAGCTTTGAAGCTTTTAAGCATCTCCAAAAATTCTTCTTTCCCATGCATGTACTGTTCCAGCGGCAGGCCTGTTACGATGTGCACCGGCGAATCATCGTCAGGCATGAGCAGGGCGCAGGCCGTGGCAAGCAGCACCCGCGTGTTCGGATGGTTTATCTTGTTCTCATCGAACACGAATGAGGCAGTTTTGCTTTCGTTCCTTGCCAGCTCGCCGACAAAATACTCCTGTGTTTCCCTGCCGTCCGATATAGAAACGTGCAAATTGTCCATAATGTTTGCGCTGTTCTGAAAGAGTTTGGACAGCGACCTGTCGTGTCCCATACTCACCAGCGACGGGAATATAACCCTTTTGCCTTTCTCGTTTATGCCTTTAACGTACCCGTATCCCAAATCAAGACCGATTTTAAACATACATAACACCTCCGGTTAGATTGTACAAAATCATTTTCGTCTTTGCAGAAAAAAAAGGCGGGTCATAAACCCGCTCTAAAAAGGCAGCTCGCTTTCATCCATATCAACCGGCACGAAGCCCTCAATGTCTTCCTCATCGTACCCCTTACTGTCGTTATCGTTTTTGTCCGCGTTCTTTGCAGATGAGCCTTTTGCGTTCGCCAGAAACTGCACTTCGTCGGCCACGACCTCGGTCACGTACCGCTTCGTACCGTCTTTTTCGTATGACCTTGTCTGCAGTCTTCCGCAAACGGCAACCTGCTTGCCCTTTTTGCAGTACTTCGACACAAGCTCTGCCGATTTGCCCCAAACAACTATGGGTATGAAGTCCGTTTCCCTTTCACCGTTTGCGTTGGCGAACGGCCTGTCAACGGCAAGTGTGAAGCTGTCCACCGTTTTGCCGTTTTGAGTCTTCCTTTCCGTCGGATCGTTCGTCAAACGTCCGATCAAAAAAACTTTGTTCATAATCTTACCTCCCTTATCAACAATTGTACTATATTTCCATCGAATTTTCCGTTTATTTCACTCTCTATATGCACCAGTGTTTCCCTTCTGCTCATTGCCTTTCTGTACGGCCTATCTTCCGTCATGGCGCAGAACGCATCCGCAACGCTGATGATTCTTGAGAGAAGGGGAATGCTCTCACCCTTCAAGCCCATTGGGTATCCCGTACCGTCGTACCTCTCGTGATGAAACAGCACGGCTCTTGCAATTTTCTCTTCAAAGTCGAAGTGCTTCATGTACTTGTAGCCCAGTATCGAATGCTTCCGCACGATGGTAAACTCCTTATCGTTGAGCTTATCGGGTTTGTTCAGAATACTGTCGGGTATGAGAAGCTTGCCGATGTCATGAAACCTTGCAGCAACAACAAGCCTGAAAAGATCGTCATGGGAAAGGCCGTAAGCCCTTCCCATGGCTTCGCAGAGTATAGACACGTTTTTTTGGTGTTCGTTCAGCGCCTTGGCCGCTTTGTCGTTTCTCAGCAGCATTTCTTCACCGCTTCAGTTATCATCTCTCTTGTTTCGTTGTTTATCGGATGTGCCACGTTGATGAACTTGCCTCCCTTTGTTTTTCTTGACGGGAAGGCCAGCATGAACCTGCCGTCTCTCTCAAATATTCTGATGTTTTCCACGACGAAGCAGTTATCCAGCACTACCTCGGCGTATCCTTTGAAGCTCCCCTTCCCGCTGATTTTTGTCACTTTCACACTTGTTACCTGCATGTTAACCACCCTTTCTGAAAAATTTTTTGGACATAAAAAAAGCAGGGCTGAACCCTGCTTGCATTGTTAAAGAAAGATAAAACCACCCTTCCAATTCGTTCTTACGCCGAGCTTAATATCTTTATTATTTTCTTTTATTTCCTGCAGGTAGTTGATTGTCACATCATATGGCAGAGGCTCCCACGAGCAACCCTCTACAGGCTGATACAACCTCACCGTCCAAAACTTGTTTTTCGTTCCTCTGTAAAATATCATGTCTGCCAGCTTAATTAAGTCGTCTTTGGTATCATCGGAGAATACGCAGGTTCTTATATCGACCAAAATTCCTGCATCTGCCAGCATATCCTGTATTGCCAGGGCATTTTTCAGCATTTTTTCTGCGGTTTCAATGCTGATTCCCGTCCGTTTTGCAAACTTCTCCGGAGTGCTGCCTTTCACATCTATTGCGGCGAAATCCAAATACGGCATCACTTTTTCTATATATTTTACATTGCTTCCGTTGTGCGCTATGCTCGTTATACCATTTTTGTTCTTTGCATACTCCAACAGTTCCACGGACAATTTCGGATACATTGACGGGTCTCCACCCGAAAGCCTTACAACTTCTTCGTTTTTCAGAGCTTCATCGATTTTTGCAAAAAGTTCATTCTCCGACACATTCTTTGCTCCAGCTATTGCATTGTTCATTCTTTTGCAGTATGGACATAGAAAATTGCACAGGCCGAATGAGAATATCCGCATGTTTTTAACTTCCTTGCCAAAAGCTTTCAGAAAATAGGCAGGCCTGATTTCGTCCAAATTTCCCAACACCTTGACCATGAGAAATCTCCTTCCAATGAAAGAATTATGTTCATATATGTGCCAGCAGCGTTGCAATGAATATGAACGGCGCAAATTTCGTCCGAGTTTTCAGCCCTGTTTTATACTTCCACCCTTTATACGTACCGTACATAAGATTGATAAAGCATGAGATGAATATTACAGGGAATATACTGACGTTGTAAAACAAGGCCATTGACGAAAGCAGCTTTATATCTCCGCCGCCGAAACCTTCACCTTTCGATGCCCAGTACACGACGGACAGGATAAAAAATGTCAAAAACATGTAAATAAAGCCCTGTACAAGCAATGGAGGCTGGAAAGCGCGGACGAAAGCCGAGTATACGAGTATGGCAGCAGGCACCCAGTCGTCCACTTCCATTCTCTTTATGTCCGTGTACGCGGCGTACAGTACGAGAAGAATTATGGGAAGTTCGTACAGCACATGTTCACCACCTTTCTTCTTAAATGAGCACAAAAAAGGCAGGGCTTAAACCCTGCTTTTAAATTAGGCTTACTATTGCAAAAAGCAATTATCTTTTATAATTTCCTCTTCAGATTTGAAAATTAGAATATATAGTAATATATATCCAAGCACTTGCAAAACCAAATATTCATCTGTTTTATTCCAAAAACCCATAAGCCACATTGCAGGCGAGTAAAATGTTAATACTGAAAATATGTTATTTGTAAATTTATGCTTATAAGCCGAGAATAAAATTTTTATTCCTACTATCAAAAAAAAGATAGCTGGCCATATCATGAAACAGAAAAGCCCGGACACGAACCTACCAGACATAAAGCTATACGTTACATTGGGAGACAGAGGATAAAATACCGCAAGCAGGAAATTTTTAAGCGATGTAGAATATATAAAATAATACGGCAGATAGGCAATTAACA
>NZ_FQVH01000056.1 GCF_900129075.1 Caldanaerobius fijiensis DSM 17918 | reverse complement strand
GACGTTTACCGTACTCCACGCCCCTGTAATCAAATGCTCTGGCATGATGCTTTTCTTTAGCAATGTCCACTCCTACGATTAATGTTTTTTCTGTCACTTGCAAAATCTTTTCATTTTGTGTATACTTCATTTTAGTACCTCCTGTTTTTTTCAGTTAATTCGAGGTAAGTTCTAGAACTTACACTCTGTATTTTATCAGGAGGTACTTATTTTTTCAAAGTTCGTTTTAGCTCATTTTCGCCCATTTTAAATCATTACAGGAATGCTCCTTTCTTTTTATATGATTTTCAACACCATAAACGTCCATTTTTTCTTTAGCCAAATACCTTTCTCCTAATTCATAAGTGTAAGTCTGTAATGCTAATGCTTTGAATAACATTGCCTTGTCGTATATCATTTTATGAATACTTCTAAAAAAGCCTCGTATTTACTCGCCCCACATTAAATTATGTTACTTAACTAATGGATACCACAAATAACACAAATAGGACTGCAACACGACAGTGCTTCAACCTCAAACATAATTAATTCATCCTCTGTTATAACTTCTACCATAGGCTTACATATTTTTCCATCTCTTTCACCCCCATCTCCTTATCATTTGAATTACTTAAGCTCAAATATCTTTTTAAAAAAGGGGGAGGAAAATACGAGGGAGGGAGAATTTATATCTGAATTTTTTAAAACACTTTTAGAATACGCTCAACAAAATTTTCTACTTCTTTGGGTATTGAACAATCTTCAGCTTTATACCGACAATAACACTTACTGTTTAAAAATTCCTTGAAAACCTTCTTAACAAACTTTTTTGTTTATTTACAAGCCATTTTACCTTTTACATTTACAATTCCACTTCCATACCCGATACAACCCTAGCAATGCCCCCAACATCCCCCACAGCAGGACGTCATCAAGCCTATCCCACCCCTGCTTTTTACACGCACTAAATATGGAAAGCCTAATCCGAATGCAAGGCAAGTTGCTTATAACACTCTGCCTGCCGTACAGCAGGTATAGAATATATCCTGCTGCAAGCACATATCCGGCAATTAAGCTTCTTTCGGCATTCATCGTGTCTTGACTTCTTTGTAGGATATGTATAGCATATGGTTTCTCCTTCTATGTTTTTATATTATTTCTACACAAACCACGAAATTCCTTCTTTGTGCGTTTGTGGTTTGGACATCAATGTCCTTACACAGTCCTCCCCTACTTTGGACATGCATATCTAAAGCTGCGCTAATAATTATAAGCTGCTAAATTCTGACTCAGTTATTATCAAAATGGAACACCTGACTTTTTAGGAGGGTGTTCCTCTTCCATTAATCTCGATAACCTATTTAACACGCTTAATCCTAAGCCGTCTCCTTTTTTGTTCGAGCATTTCAATGTTCCTATTTACAAGCGGGTTTATAAATTTCTATTTCTCTCTTCAAGAACCTTTCAAGTTCTTCAAGCGTCATAGCTTTTATAGCGTCTTCAAATGTTACCGCATTTATGTCCTGTTTCCTAAGTTCCTCAATTCCCCTTTTCATGATTTCATTAGATTTATTTTTCAATGCTTCACGCATCGCTTTAACAGCTTCATCCTCATTGTCATGTTCTGAAATTATCATTACTACCCGGTATTTTCCATTGCCACACTGAATTACTTTATATCCATGCCCCATAGGTTTAATTTCCATACAACATCAAACTAAAAATATCCTAAAAAAGATATCAAATGTAAAAAAACGCCATAACATTTGCTATTACATTGGAAATATGCAGTTTTGAATGTGCAAAGTTTGTAATAAAACACCAACATTTTGCATTTGTGGAAACTAAACTTTCAATTTGCTTGTTACTTGCCGAATTCAAGTTTAATTATATATATGGTTGAGATTATTATACCCAAATACGCTTTACATGGATACTATATTCCTTTACCAGAGTCCTTAAACTCTAAAGATGCAGTTATAAAAAACGACGATAAACAATTCCAAAAAGAGATAGATAAGAAAAAAGACCACCTTGTAAAATGGTCTTTTAAGTTTTTATTTCATCTGATTTACATGTTCTTTTATATAATTTTGCCATATATAAGAAAGATATTGCCATTGAGCCTCTGATGGAACTTCAAAGGAAGACTCGAGATGGCTTACAAAATAAAGAGAAGGTACTCCTATATACGGTTGAGCCAACATGTAATTCCACCATTCATATAGATTTGTAGATGATGCATTGTCGCAATCAAGTACTTCCCATCCCGCTATACGTGATATCCGCGCTCTTATTCTCATGACCTTTTCTACATTTCTTGTGCCATACCATATATCGTTCAACCTAAGCACGTCACTAGATTCTCTAAAAAGCGGATTTGGTGTCTGCGTTTCAATCATCGCATCCTCTTTATTTTTATGAGTTTCATCGTACAGTATATACTGAAATCTTCGAATAAACTCTATACCATGCATATTTTTATACATCTTGCAACCTGGTTGTGATGTAATACTTCCTATCCAATCTTCTTTAAACCCATCTATTCCTATATCCTTTACAAGATGCCTTATCTGTTTTCTCAAAAACTCCTCATAAGCTGGATTCGTGACATCTGCACATATTGCATTCCCATAATTATCTTTTACGCAAAGTTCTTCCGGAATACCTTCTTTATGATAACCGGGTACCCATAAAAGTACATGTCTACCTTTTTTATGCTGCCTTTCTACAAACCCTTTTAAATCAGGCCATTTGTTTTCATCTACCTCAAATGTACCATAATATTTCTGCCATTTATCATCTATAACAATAGTGCCAACAGGCAAATTCCTCTTCTCAAGAATATCTATCCAGCTCTCATAGTTCGATTGAGTTGCTAACATTGATGCAGGGCATTTTTTCAAATGGGCTTGAAATGTCTGCTCTGCCCAGCCGCAGAATACTGGCATTCTATGCCAATCAGGGTTTTTATAAACTTTTTGCGTCCCATACTTTTTGCGATCTATCCAACCCACGTATTTTTCCATGGTTTCAAAAGGACTGTAGCCAAAGTGGAAGGATATCACAGGTGATGAAAAATGATCCTCTACACTAAGATAACCCAGGTAATTTACGTAGAATGAAGCTCCTGCATATAGTGAGCCAGTGAACTCAAAACTATTAAAGAGGTATTTACCAGGTTCTGTACCGATGCCCAAACCACACCACAGATCACATTCATCATCACCAAATGAAAGCATAAGAGGCGGCGGTGCAAATAAACCCTCTAATTGATGAGGTCCATACGCCAAAACAGGAGTATCACGTCCTATCCCCACGGATTGCGGCACTGATATGGTAAACTCATGTGTGTTGCCGTGGTTTACCGCGGGGTTAAAAACTTTCGGTACATATATAGTAGTATTAAAATCTATCCCCTGCGACTTACCATCATTCCAGAAATCCGATATCCCATTTGAGAAAAAGTAACATTTCCCCGGAGCACCTTTGCCGTATGCCTCATGATAATATTCAATGTAATCTTCAGAAAAAATCCACGTAAAACGTCTCTCTTCCCATATGCTGCTAGTAGCTGTAACCGTTATTTTATAACCGCCAACATCTTCCTTTATCTCTACTATATTAATATTGCCTATTTGCTCTTCCTCATTTAAGGTCGCAAGACCTGACACAATTGGCAATGTGAAAAAAGGCTTTCCTTCAACTCGAAGAACGAAAGCAAATGGTTTTGAGTTTTCATATACTATGCTATATTGTTTACCTTCCAGAGTAAACCCATCACCGCGATTTTTAAATAACACTATTCCCTTCCTCCCCTCACATAATATGATTTGTAATCAATCAAAAAGGAGCTTCATATTGCACATTTGGTGGTAGTGCAATCTGACTTTCATCAACAGATTTCATATTCGCTGCTGTCAGAAAGACCGATAATATCCTCCCGGTAAGTGGGTTTTATAGTTTTACCGGGAGAAACCACCAGGAATCTTTCCTCATCCCAACGGCCTTCTAGCATATCGCGTAGGAGACTGTCTGATCCTTCTACCACTTCCCATCTCCATTTTAAGAATTCTGCGCATTGACGAGTATATTCAACATATTCTACCGTATTAAACTGAGCCCAATTTATATAAATGGCATTTTCATACGCCTTCATCCAATTCTGTTCCATATCCATGAGATACTGAGCGTTGTCTTCTCCGTATTTTTCAACATAGTCCTTATACACCATATCATAACGTTCTTTCCCGGGCTGAATAGAATGTTCGATCCAGCCTGGAGAATACCAATAAATCCCACCATTATGGGAGTGAAAAATTTCTTGGTATTTTTCCTTTGATCCCAAAAGAAGGGTGATACAGTCATGGGCTCTCGGCACAACCAAAGAATATTTTTCACTTCTTATACCTACAATCCCATTGCTGCAAAGTCCATATCCCAAGCAAAGAGCATCGTAACTTTCATCTTCGGCTTCAATCTCATGAATGGCCTTTTGTAAAGTCCGCCTAAGCTTTTCCGGTTCATTATGAAGGGCTTGTCTAAGCCAATAAATATCGACAATGTTGCTGGACTTGTATGCCAGGTAATAAAGCTCTCTCAAGAGAACCTTACAGGCAATCACTTTTAATTTCATATCTGATCTCCTTTTTGTTTTTCAGATTTAGTCTCAAAATACCAGTTGTCCCGACGCTTTGAATCCTAACCAGTACCATAACAGAAAAGACGAAGGATTTTAATTTATTTTATCCTATATTTAGGCTCAGGCTTTTTGGGCTTAAAACTCTCTGTTTTTATCCCATCCATTTTAATGCCCCATTTGCTACATGTGTCCTTTAAAACTCTGTCTACATGGGATGCTAGTTTATCCGGGTCAATATTTATCCTGGCATTTACAATCAGGCTAACGTTCTTGGCTCTGTTTTTCATATACTGGCTAAAATCTATATCCTCATCTACCCCTGTTATGCTGGCTTTTGCATAATCCTCATCCGAAACAGCGTAAACTTTCAGGTGCGCAATTCCAGACTTTTGGGCACCCATACTTTCCTTTATAGACTTTAATAAATCAACAATAAACTGATTAAAATCAAGGTAGTCACTTCCCCTCAGAATAACACTGCTGTTAAGCCAGCCCAGGTATTCCTCAGCCTTTGCATAGATGTCATAATCCAAATCCATTGACACTCGATCTGTAGCCACAGAACCCAGTATGACAGACATGCATTCATCAATACCGGTTTCCTCTTTTGCGGAAATAGGCATAACCGTTGATCCTTTAAAGTTTTCTTTCAGAAAATCGCTGATAGATTTTACTTCCTGCTGTGTAAGCATATCAATCTTATTCAACAGGATTATATCAGCTTCTTCCAGCTGTTTTTTGAATAGGTAGTTGATCTCATCAGGAAATTCTACATCCCCTCCCGACAGCATAAACTTTTTAGCCCTCCTGGGGTCAACCACCACGCACAAGGGACTCAACTTAATTTCACTTGCAAAATTCAGCTTAAACGGCCTGAAAATCGTGGCCACTAGATCGGTACAGCTACCCACTGGTTCTGCCAAAATTATATCGGGCATCTCACTGTCTGCCAGGTTATTTATCCTGTCCACAAATTCGTCAAATTTGCAGCAAAAACATCCGCCTGTAACTTCTAACACCGACAACCCGGCACTTCTAAGAAAATTGGTATCAACCAGTTGACTGCCCTGGTCGTTGGTGACAATATCTACTTTTTTACCCTTTGAAATCAACTTTTTTGCCATGCTAAGTATGCATGTAGTCTTACCTGCACCCAAAAAGCCTCCAACTATTATCAGTTTAATGGCCGACATACAAATCAACCCTTTAACGATTTTATAGATTTTATAGTAGTCATCAATTGTTTTTTAGAGGGAATGTTCCCTGCGGTAATTTGTTCCCCGTTTATGAGCAACGCAGGAAACTTTTCCACTTCTAATCCCTCTATAAAACGCACCTGTTTTAAATCCTCTAATTCCAGCATCTCTATATCGACTTCTATCCCCTCATAGGAGCACTCCTTTTGGACCTTATCGAGTATCTCTTTTATAGCATCGCCTATAATTACGCAGGCAGTACAAGGCTCTTTTAAATAAACAAGCTGTATTTTGATCCCATGGTCTGTGGCCATTATTTTAATCCACCTCTGAAAACCTTTTTTGCTTGGCTTCCACAGCTTCCCTTATGGCATTTTTTAATTCATTTACATCTGGTATTATGCTGACATATTTTATTTCACCGTCTATAACTATGGTAGGTATATTCTTAACGCCCAGCTGAAGCATACAGACAACCGATTCTTTTTGCTTTATCTTATGCTCGACATATCTGACTTTATCACCAAAGTCCTTAGCAGCCTCCCTTACTGCTTCCATCATATACTGACAGGGGGCACAAGATTCAGAATCCAGCGTTATAACGTCTATGATTACCTGTCTCTCATTGACATAATCAGGTAACTTTACCTCAATGCCTTCCAGCACATTGGTATACTCTAAGAATTCAGCGACTTCTCCATGGACAAGGCTTGATATGGCCTGGATGTTCTCTACAGGTGTAGCATAAGGTATGTCGCAGCCGGGTGACAGAATATAGCCCTTTTTACCTCCTATGGACATGCAGTTTTCTGCATCTCTTATATTATCCAGGGGTGTACCGAAAAGCATTGTCACTGTAAGCTTAATATTACCTCCAAAAGAAACACCATACCTCTGGCACACTTCTTTTACATACTCCAGAGGAATATTTTCATCAATAGAAATATTATCGGGTTTGCATTTGCACATTTCTTCAATGTTATTTTTAGCATTGCCGCATACGAAAAAAGAACACGCTTTTTCTCTACTCTTTACATAATCAAATACCGTTGTAGCATATGGTGATACAAATTCCCTGAAATTAACTGGTGATATCTGTGATGTCATAGGATCTACCAGAGCTATGACGTCTACACCTGCATCCATATACATCCTGGAGGTATTTATGCATACATCCCTGCAAAAACCCATCAACTCGTGTACTTTTTCAGGTTCATCTACCATCTGGTAGAATATATCTGTACCCATCAAATGGAGTGCCAGAGTAAAAGGCCCTGTGACAAGACCGTATATCGCTATTTCTTTCCCTAAATCTTCACATATCCTCCTCATAGCTTCTAATACTATGGGAAATCTGCCATCCTTCTCCCCAGGAATTTTTAAATCTTTAATGGCTTTTCCTTCTTCTAACGGATGGGTTGCCACTGAAGGAGGATTGGTCTCTGCATACTTTAACTGACAACCAATCGCCTCTGCTTCAACTTGCAGGTCAAAGAGTGCCGGCAGACCGTCAGGGTTATACATCTCATATGCCTTTTTTACACCTTTTACGATATTTTCACTGCTCTTAAAGTACTCTTCTGCGTTAACGCCGATAAGTCTTGCTGCATGACATCCTACAAAGGGCACCCATGGAATTCTTTCAACTTCTTTATTGTGAATTGCCTCTAAAACCAGTTTTTTTGAATTCATTTTTAATTCCCCCTGATAACTCTGTGACTCTTTTAAATCTATTATAGTTAAATATAAATATATAATCATGTACTTTCTTATCATTTATTGTAAATTTGTAAGGATATTTTGATATTGTGAAAGTTCATCAACAAAATCTGGATTTAATATCATGTCCACTAGGAGATTTTCCATACCCCTCGTATAATATGATTTGTAATCAACCAAAAAGGTCGACCTTTAACAAGATTAATAAAGATCTTTGATATTTAAATATTGTTTCTTTAAATTTCACCATGATTAAATCTATCAAGTGCCACTTGATACTTATGCATACATCGCATAGCTACTACCCATGTTTGGGAAGATGGGTTGTCAAGCCCGAACGCAGTGAGTTCATTTTAGGCTTGACTACTCATCGACCAAACATATAATCCTCTCTGCGATGTATGCTCGATTGCTGCATTTTGTATTGTAGTACACGTATTCCCTCTTTCTTCTTCAGGTTGTCTCTGTTAAACTATCTCT
>NZ_FQVH01000055.1 GCF_900129075.1 Caldanaerobius fijiensis DSM 17918 | reverse complement strand
AAAATGATGAGTTCCAAAGGTGTCCTTTCCATAACTGTTTTTGTAATTCAGGATGCCTTATAAACAATTTTCTTGCACTTATTCCTTTAAGCATTTTGACAATATACGATGGTGCTATTTGTGGATGTGCTGATGCAAATATGTGAACATGATCTGGCATTATTTCCATAGTTGCTATAGTGAAGCCTTTTTCTCCGGCAATTTCAAGGAATAAGTTTTTTAATTCTTCTTGTAAATTATCGTCCAGGACCTCCTTTCTATATTTTGTTGACCAAACTATGTGGTAATTGACGTTATATACGCAAGTTCTTGCATGAATAAGATTATTTTTCTTCATACATATAGTATATAGCATTTTTTATTAAATATCAATTCTATTTGTATATTTTCTTTATACATATAGTATAATTTATATTTTTAATATAATAACCGGCTTTCATCTGTCTAATAAATTAGAGAGGATTCCCGCCGGTTTCTCCTGAAAATATGATATAATAGAGGTGGGAAACTGAAGGGATAGATAGAAGAAATAATGTTGAGGTGTTTAGTTTTGAGGACGTTTATAGCTGTTCATTTAAACCAGGAAGCTATTGATGACCTTACCAATATGCAGAAATATTTAAAAGGGAATAATGTTAAAGCCCGATATACCCCTGAGGACAATTTCCACATCACATTAAAATTTTTAGGCGAAATTGAGTATGCTGATATTCAGAGAATATATGACGCTCTAAAGGATAAGTTTACAGATATCAAGCCTTTTTATATTAGACTGAATAAAGTCGGTTATTTCCCAGGTGATAAAAATATAAGGGTTTTGTGGGCAGGCGTTTCTGATAAGAAAAGGGGGTTAAATGCGCTGTACAACGTGATCAATCGTGAGCTATCCGGGATAGGGTATTCTGAAGATAAAAGACCTTTCAGGAGTCATGTAACGATAGCCAGAGAGGTAGAGAAAAACAGCGAAATAATAAAAGTGATAAAAGGTTATAAATTTACGTCAGGCGAATTTTTAATTGATCGGATTTCCCTTATGGATAGCAGGATTGACGGCAATAAAAGGGTATATACGCCGTTATTTGATATTAGATTGTAGGGTGGGAGAAATATGGATAATGATGATAGGGATAAGGATGAGCTTCAGAAACAGTTAGACGAACTTGAAGAATGGCAGAATAACGCATTTAATCCCGGCTATTATGTAGGTAATGGAAAGATTCCACTGCCGGTGAAAAACCTTAGGAAGTTTCCGATATTGCTTTTGATAATAGCAGTACCAACGTTAGTAGGAATTATTATTTCGATTGTAGATACATTAAGAAGCGGTGGCAGCATTTTGATCAACTTGTTTTCTTATCTCATACCGGGCATCATATCTGTACTTTTGACAATAAGGGGAGTTACTGAATTGTGGCGAAAAAAGAAATGAAATGAAGGGGTATACAGATGAATAAAACTAAAGAAAAGATATTTAATGCGGCTATAGAGGTTTTTTCAAAAAAAGGCTTTTATAAAGCCACAATGGATGAGATAGCAGAGAAGGCAGCTGTCGCAAAAGGTACATTATATTATCATTTTAAGAGCAAGGATGACATTCTGGACTTTCTCATCACCGAGGGGTTGTCATTATTAAAGAATGAAATTCTCGAAAAGATATCAGCATTTGGCAATGCGATAGAAAAACTCAGGGAAGTTATAGTGATCCAATCAAATTTTTTGTTTAAATACAGGGATTTTGTGATAATACTTTTGAGTCAATTGTGGGGAAAAGAAGACAGGCAGAACTACTTTAGAGAGAATCTGTACGAATATTTGAGGATAATCGAAGATATAATTGATGAAGGGATAAGAGAAAAGCTTATAGTAGAATGTGATAAAAAGATCATTTCATCAGCTTTTTTTGGCATAATAAGCTCAATTCTAATCTTTCAATTCAGAAATGGTGAAAAATTTGACCCCGAATATATTGCTGATAATATAATCAAATATACTTTTAATGGAATCCATTATGGCAAGTAACCATGGTGGATTTTTTTATTGACAGCTTTAAATAGTGATATTATAATAGATTTGTACTGACCGGTCAGTTCAATAATGCCCAAATCTTTAGTTGGAGATGATGAAGATGCATGGGTTTGGAATTTTTATCTCAAAACACCGAAAATTGGTTTTAGCAATTGCAATCCTTCTTTTGATCCCATCTATTTATGGCTTTGCGACAACAAAGATAAACTATGATATTCTCACATACCTACCCAGGGATTTAGATTCAGTAAAAGGACAGGACATACTTGATAAAGATTTTAAGCAGGCTGCCCTTTCAATGCTAATTGTAAAGGGTAATATGAATATAGCTGATATTCAAAGTATGAAACAAAAGATTTCTCAGGTCAATGGGGTTGAAAAGGTTATATGGATTGATGATATTTCAGACCCTACGATTCCAAAGGAAATGCTACCTGAGGTTTTGCGTTCAACTTTTTATAGCAGAGATTCGACTCTTCTGCTTATACAGTTTAGCAATTCAGCATCCTCGCTACAGACACAGAATGCCATTGCACAGATTAGAAAGATTATAACAAAACAGGCCTTTTTAAGCGGCATGTCAGCTATTATAAAAGATACAAAGGATCTGTCTGATAAAGAAACCCCAATTTACGTTGCGGTTGCTGTGCTTTTTATTGTTATTCTTCTGGTTCTTACCATGGAATCGCCAATAATTCCCATTTTGTTTTTAGCAAGCATCGGTATGGCAATAATCTATAACCTTGGAACGAATAAGTTTTTAGGTCAGATTTCATATATCACAAAAGCTTTGGCGGCAGTGTTACAGCTTGGCGTTACAATGGATTTTTCTATATTTTTAATGCACAGGTATGATGAAGAAAGAAAGAGGTTTGAGTCGAAAGAAGAGGCAATGGCAGAAGCTATATCCAAGACATTGGTGGCCATATTATCCAGTGCTGCAACGGCAATTGCTGGTTTTCTGGCTCTTTGTGCCATGCGGTTGAAGATCGGGCAAGATATTGGGCTTGTTATGGCAAAGGGGGTATTCTTAGGAGTATTGGCTACAATAACGATCTTACCTGCATTTATATTAACTTTTGATAATGCAATCCATAGGTATAAACTTAAAAACATATTGCCAACATTCAAGAAAACCGCTGAATTTGTTTCAAAATATTATGTAGTTTTATTTATAGTCTTCTTACTTGCCTTCATTCCAGCCGTTTATGGGAGAAATCACATAAATGTGTATTATAATCTGATAGATTCACTTCCAAAAAGCATGAAGTCTGTGCAAGCAACCGACCTGCTCAAAAAGGAATACAACATGACAACCACTCATATGATTTTGGTTGATAGTTCGCTGCCAAAATATAAGATAAAGAATATGTGCGATGAGATAAAAGGGGTAAAGGGTGTTAAAAAGGTTTTAGCCTTTGATGACATCTTAGGGCCTGTTGTGCCTGATAGTTTCATTCCACAAAGCTTAAAAGAAAACTTTGAAAAAAATGGCTATAAGCTCATTATGGTAAATTCTATCTATAAGGCAGCAACAGATGAAGAAAATTCCCAGATAGAAAATATTATAAGGATTGTAAAAAGTTATTCTAAGAATTCATATGTGACAGGTGAAGGGGTATTGACAAAAGATCTGGTTGAGATGGCAGATACAGATTTAAAGCGGGTTGACTTTATATCTATCTTGGCAATATTTGCGATAATACTCATCACATTTAGGTCATTCTCAATTCCTGTAGTATTGGTCAGCGCGATAGAGCTTGCAATATTTATAAACCTGTCTATACCTTACTACACAAAAACAATAGTGCCATTTATTGCTTCAATAGTATTGGGCACCATACAGCTGGGATCAGCGATTAACTATGCTATTTTGATGACCACAAGGTTCAGGGAGGAAATTCAAAGAGGGCATGATAAGGTTGAAGCTATAAAAATAGCGGTTACCACATCGTCGCGTTCGGTTGTGACAAGTGCTTTGGCCTTTGCATTTTCAACTCTGGCTGTTGCAATCATAGCCAAGATAGATATGATAAGAAGTCTCTGCGAGATGCTTTCTCGAGGAGCTGTAATCAGTATGTTTATAATTCTTTTCATTCTTCCATCAATGCTGCTTTTGCTCGAGGGCTTGATTGCCAGAACCACATTTGGTTGGGGAAAGAAAAAATTTGAAGGGGTGTGAATGAGATGAAAAACAGTAGGATGCTAAAGTTGTTGTCAATTACCCTCATATTCGTCTTCGTTTTAACCAATGTGGCCTTTGCAGATGTAAATTCGACTAAAAAAGAGACTGTATATGTTACGCTTACACCAGATGGTACTGCAAAAAGTCAGATAGTGACAGACTGGATACACTCGGATAAACCGGATGTTATAGTAAAAGATAAGTCAGAGCTTGAAAATATAATAAACTTAAAAGGCGATGAAGCTCCACAAAAACAAGGCGAGTATCTTACATGGAAACTAAATGGCAATGATTTGTTCTATCAAGGCACTACTTCCAAAGCTTTGCCTTTTGATGTATCAATAAAGTATTTTCTTGATGGCAATAAGATAAATCCACAGGATTTGGCAGGTAAATCCGGAAAAGTAAAGATTAGAATAGAGGTTGAAAATAAACAGAAGAAAGAGGTAAGTATCAACGGACAGCCAAAGGATGTTTACGTTCCGTTTACCTTTGCATTTGTGGTAAATCTTCCACAGGATAAATTTACAAACGTAAAAGTAAACAGCGGTGAGATTGTTACAGATGGCAACACCCAGGCAGTTGTGTCACTTTTATTTCCAGGATTGTTAGAAAGTCTTGGGATAGAAAAAGATATCGAAAGAGTGGTGAAAATACCAAAGTATATAGAAATTTCTGCTGATTGCAAGGACTTTGAACTATCTTCAATATACATTCTTGCCACCAATAAGCTTATTAATTTTGGAGATGTTAAAAACATAAACTCATTTGATGAGCTAAAAAATTCGCTTAACACTTTGTATACTTCCAGCCAGAAGATATTAGACGGTACGATAAATTTATCGGAGGGGCAAAGGGAATTTTGCTTGAACTTTGAAAAATTTAATGAAGGAATAAAGAAGCTTGCAGATGGTTCTAGTAGGCTTTATACTGGTGCTGAGATGCTAAAAGAAGGTGTGGACAAACTTTATAATTCTTCAGCTCAGCTAAAAAATGGTGCAGATGAGCTTTTGAAAAATTCACAGAAGCTTTATGGTGGGCTGTCAGAGTCTTATAATGGCGTTAACGATTATATTTATGGCACTCAACAATTTTCTGATGGAGCAATAAAAGCAATTGATGGTTATAAGCTTTTGTTCGATAAGAATAAAGAACTTCTTGATGCAGTTAAGAATGTAGCTCAAGGTGTAGCTTCTATTCAGGCTGAACAAAAGAACTTAAATGATGGCACAAAGGAGTTACAGCAGGCATTAAATAATGTCTTAGAGGGTAATAAAAAGGAGCTTGAGGTTTTAAGCCTTGTGTATAGTGGGTTTGATGCTATAACTTCTGCTCTTGAAAAATTAACCTCAGTACCTTTAGTAAAGGATGCTGCTGAGAGCATTTTGGCAGGAGTTAACCACCAGAAAGAGGCAATAAAGGGGCTTATCGATTCTAAGAACAACTTGATATCGGGATTAACCCAGATTTTAGACAACATGAACAAGATTGAAGAAGGGCAGGAGCAGCTCTTAGTCGCTTTAAATCAGTTAAATGATGCTGAGAGCAAAATATCATCTTCAGCAGACCTTATAGTTCAGAATCAAAAAATGCTAGAAAATGCCTCAGATGAGGTAGAAAAAGGCAAGCAGAAGCTTGATAGTGCTTCTTCACAGCTTTTACAGGGCAACGAGATGCTCTTTGATGGCATTAAAAAGTTTAATGATGGAATGAATACTTTTGGTAAAGGTATATCTCAGTTTACAGGTGGGATATCTCAGCTAAAAAATGGAGCCGATGAATTTGCAATTGGGTTTAAAGAGTTTAATGATAATATGAATGCGGTGAATGATGCTTCTGATAAATTGTATTCCGGTGCAATCCAGGTGCGAGACGGGCTCAGTACTTTAAGCTCAAATTATGCTAAATTTCACAAAGAAGGAATCAAAGAACTTTATACAAAGTCAAGTGAAACCTTTGACAAAATTGATGACGTAAAAGAAATCCTTGAGGTTATAAGAAATTTATCCAATAATTACAAAACATTTACAGGTATTTCAGATGGCATGAATGGCGAAGTAAAGTTTGTTTTGAAGACAGATGAGATAAAGGCAAAAAGCCAAGAAAAAAATATTAAAGCTAAGTCAACCACTACAATGAAGTCAGAAAAGAAAGGCTTTATACAATGGCTTTTGGGGCTTTTGCATAAAAGTATTTAGAGATGGCAACACGGTATAGTAGGTGCAATAAAAGCTTTGTAAAAAAAGAAAAAGTGGTAGCTATGCTACCACTTTTTGATATTCCTTTAAGTGCTTTTTAAAAATAGCCGTCGCTTTTGCAACATCTGCTTCCGAGGGGGGATTTACATTCTTCAATGTATAATCGTAGCCCAATTTTTCCCATTTATTCACACCCATTATGTGATATGGCAGTATTTCCACCCTTTCGACGCTAGAAAGACCGCTTACAAACTGGGCCAGGTTTTCAATATCTTTCTCATCATCGGTAAGGCCTGGTACAAGCACATACCTGATCCACGTGGGTATTTTCATATCAGATAGATGCTGTGCGAACCTCAACGTTTTGTCATTGGGAACCCCTGTTATATCCATGTGCTTATCCCTGTCGATATGCTTTATGTCCAGCAATACCAGATCTGTATATCTTAAAAGCTTATCAGCTTTTTCGATATCTACATATCCCGATGTGTCCAGTGCGGTATGAATACCCTCTTTTCTGCATCTTTTAAATAGTTCTGTTGCAAAATCTATTTGAAGTGTAGGTTCGCCGCCTGTAAGGGTAAGGCCTCCACCGGAGAACTTCATATATGGCTTATATTTAACGGCATCCGCGATTATTTCATCGACGGTTATTTCTTTTCCATCTGATATTTTCCACGTGTCGGGGTTATGACAGTATCTGCACCTTAGCGGACAACCCTGGGTAAATACCACATACCTGATGCCCGGGCCGTCTACTGCACCACATGTTTCTATAGAATGTATATAACCTTTCATTTATCATAACCCCCTTCAAAGGCTTGTTTTTATTGTATATTAAGCATATCACATTTGTCTTTTGTAGTCAATATACTGTATACAAAATTATAAAATAAATTTGCAAAGAAATGACATAAAATATCAAAAATCTTTTTGTGATGGAAAGGAAATAAAAATAAAGCAAACAAAACTATGAGCTATGAAATAGGAAAGCTTCACCTTATAGGAGGGAGAGGATTCACATTTTGGAAATTTAATAGTATAATATTATTAGGACGGATGTCCGAATTAATCTTTGAGGGAGTGTTCATATGGAAGAAAGGGTAAATCAATCTCAAAAGATATTAAACGCTGCTTGCAAATGTATTTCGTCTAAAGGATATGCCAATGTTTCATTAAGAGACATTGCCGAAGAAGCTGGTGTTGTGCTGAGTCAATTAAATTATTATTTTGGCAATAAAGAAGGGCTTTTTACAGAGGTAATAAAGATGATGATGAATAAGTATTTGAGTGAAATAAATAAGGCTTTAAATATAGGAGAAACGGCTCGCGACAAAATGGCATCTCTTGCTAATTTTTTTAAAGAAATGTTGAAGAATAATCCGGGGTTGTTTAGATTATTATACGATCTTACAGGATTGGCCATGTGGTCGTCTTCTTTTAATCATTTATTGAAAAATTTATTTGACGAATTGTCAAATATAATAGAAGAAAAAATTTTAATTAAAGGTAATTTGAAGAATAATTTGAAAGATTATTCCTCAAGGTCAATAGCGCGGATGATACTGGGGGCTATGCTTGGTACTGCAATACAGGCGATTTTAGATCCTGATAAGGAAGAAATATCGGATGCACTAAATGCTGTACAGGTTGTGTTTACTGAAATTGTCTGATGAGCCAATAGAGAGGTGAGACCATTGAAAATTGCGGTAGATGCCATGGGTGGGGATAATGCACCTTACGAGATAGTAAAAGGTGCAGTGTTGGCAGCAAATGAGATGAACGAGCAAATCGTGTTGATAGGGAAAAGCGATGAGATAAACTCTATTCTCCAGCGTGAAAACGCCAAGCTGTCTAACATAGAAGTGGTTCATGCACCTGATGTGATAAAAGGAGAAGATAGCCCTGTAGCGGCCATTAGATCAAAGCGTGAATCATCGATGTATATTGGCCTTGAGATGTTGAGAGATAAGGAATGTGATGCTTTCGTCTCTGCGGGTAATACAGGTGCACTTATGGCCGGCGCCCTTATGGTCGTTGGCAGGATAAAGGGCATAAAAAGACCTGCTTTGGCCCCTATTATACCTACCAGAACGGGTAATATGCTGATAATAGATGCCGGTTCAAATACCGATTGCGATGAAGAAA
>NZ_FQVH01000054.1 GCF_900129075.1 Caldanaerobius fijiensis DSM 17918 | reverse complement strand
ATCCCTGATTAAATATTTTAACCAATTTAATTCATTTTAATGCATAAAATGTAGAAAAAAGGTTATACTAAGAAATGGGTTAAATAAAATGTTAATTGATTCTTATCAAGAAAGAGCATGAAATTAATCTAAATACACAAAATATTTTTCACTCCCTATTTTCCCTGTTTTTTCTTGAACCTGAAGTAGGGGCTATCCTCTGAGCCCCTTTTATTGTTCCTTTTTATCACTTGTTTTTACGTCTCTTTTTTAAGAAACTTTAACATATAGTCTCTAAATCTCTTAATGTCTATTAAATTATTACTTATAATATCAAATACTTTATTACGATCAATCTCCCAATAGTTGTGTACCAACTTATTTCTGAATTTTGCCATTCCCACTAAGTTATTAGCAAAATCTTGTGGTATTATATCCATCTTTGCTAAAATATTAAACACATCAGCGTATGTATTTGGAATATCAATTTGTTTATCAAATTGATTTAGTGAAATTACTCTATTACCTACGTTAATACATGTTTCGATTGCTAATTGCAGATATCTTTCTGCTGCACCATATACTATTTTGTCTTTGAGGAACATTTCTTTATTATATTTTGATATATCATCCAATATTATTAAGTATTCGTCCAATAATTTGAATTGATTTAATAATTTCTCATCCAACTTAAACACCTTCCAATAAATGTTTTTTATATTCTCGGATAAACTCATCTCTATAAGGTTTAAAATCCAGATATTTCATTACAACGGTTGTTTCAAAATCCACATATGCCTCTTTATCATTAATTATTAAAAATTTCTTGTCTTTTATGATATTATATTGCACAGAAAGAGGTGCTTCATTTAAATTAATAAAATCTATTTCATCAGTTTCGAGGTATGAAGAAACTGTCGCATATATTTCGCTGTCAACACATTCTATCTCTTTCTTGTCGAGTCCTTTTTTATAAAGTATCGCTAAATCAATATCGCTCAACGGTGTTATCTGGTTTCTAGCAACTGAACCAAACAATAGCAAAGCCACAATGTATCTATTATACGGTTTAAGAATCTCACTTATTTTACCTAATTTCTGTAGGGCAATATTAAAATTTACTTTTTTATTATGTATCATCTCTTTTTCACCCGCCTAAACATCATCATTTATTATTGTATTTTAACATTCAGTTTTTCAAAAATCCAATATGGCAAAGTAAATCTTGCAGTTCTTAAAGGATCTACAATTTGGGACACTTGCACATCGCCTATCAAACTGAAAAGCATGATGATATCTTCCGATGACATATCGGTTCTTTCTTTAATAAAATTGTGAGCAAAGCGCACTGCTAAATTAGCAGCTTCGTCAAGGGTTGGAGCCGATGCAATAAATGAAACACATTCACTATTTACTACAATTGGTGAATTTATTCTCAAGTCCTTGAGAACTTCAAACCTTACAGTTATCTTCCCATTTACTTCGGCACCTGATACACAAACCTCTCCATCTCCCATACATGCATGAAGATCGCCTAAAGCAAACAAGGCCCCCTTCACAAACACAGGAAAGTACACTATACTTCCTTCGGTGATAAGTTTTGTATCAATATTTCCTCCATGTTCACCTGGAGTCCCACAATTTATCTCCTTGTCAGAAGGCGCAACGCCTATAACACCAATCATTGGCTTAATTGGAATCCTAATCTTATCAGAAAATAAAACCTCATTATTTTCAATATTTACAACTTTTGATATCAATGTATCAAATAAATCGCCTAGTACACCAAGCTCTTTCCCTGTTGCTACTACAGCCTTATTTCCTATTTCTATTTTTTCGATTATAACTTTTAATGTATCACCTGGTTCTGCCCCTTCGATAAATATAGCTCCAGTTGCTGGGTTAACCCTATTCCAATCAAGCTTTTCAAGAGTGTCTTCATTTGTTTTGATTTGATCTGAAAAGCAATCGTACGTTTCGATTTCTACCGATGTGTTTGGTGAAACTCTAATAGCAGGATTCTGAAAAGGAGAGAATTTAAATATACATTTATCTCTTTTCAATACCATCTTTTTCGCCTCTCTTCGCAATATTTTTAGTACGCAAACAAGGTTTATCTTTCAAGTATACAGCAAAGCCAGTAAATATCTCCCTTAATATTTCTTGATGAATTCTTGAAGGAGGGGCTATAAGATATGCATTTCCGTCTATTATCTCCCAGCGTTCATTATCTGGCCATGACAGATAATCTTTATAAGTATATATCTTATTTTCTCTTGGTATTGGCATAAAATTCCTCCTTTGCAGTCTTCACGACCCCTTCTCCTAACTTTTTATTTACACTGTTCAATATCCTCTCTATTTTAAGGCGCCTTTGAAAGTTCTCATCAAAAATAGATAGCTGCTCGCATCTTTTATCGCTCAAATTTGACACTGATAACCCTATAAGCCTTATTTTTTCCTTAAAGTTCATCTCTTTCATTATACCATATGCGATCTTATATATATCCTCTTCTGAAAATATATAGTCTTTAACCGTCTTACTCTTTGTATGAACTATAAAATCCGCTGTCTTGACTTTAACTGTTACTGTCCTGGCAAACAGCTCGTTTTTTAACAATTCTTCGGATATTCTACCTGCAAATTTCTTTAAATACCTGCACAAAAGTGTCATATCAGTAGTATCCTGTGCCAGTGTGGTTTCTTTTCCAATGGATTTTGCTTCTCTTGTGACAATGACAGGTCTTTCATCTATCCCTCTTATACGGTTATATATGTCAATACCGTATTTTCCAAAGATATTCTGAAGTTGAGTTTGAGAAAGCCTCAAAAGATCTCCGATAGTTTTTATTCCCATATCATTAAGCCTTTTAGCAGATTTTTCTCCTATACCGTATACTTTGCTAACAGGTAGGGGCCTTAATATGTCAGGCACCATGTCTTCCGTTATGACCATAAGCCCATCTGGCTTGTTCCAGTCAGAAGCAAGCTTAGCCAGAAACTTATTATAGGATATCCCTGCTGAGACAGTCAAACCTGTGACCTCTCTTACTTTCTGTTTTATTTCCCGCGCGATATCAACCGGATCTCTATTCATCCCGGTCACATCAAGATACGCCTCGTCAATGGACACAGGCTCTACCATATCTGTTATGCCGTACAGTATGGAAAATATTCTGTCTGATACCTCCTTATACCGGCTATGCCTTAAAGGCAAAAACACACCATCGGGACATAGTTTTCTGGCCTTGTACATGGGCATTGCTGAATGCACGCCGTATTTTCTCGCTTCATAAGAGCATGTGGCAACAACACCCCTGCCAGATATGCCACCTACAATAACAGGCTTTCCCTTTAGCTCAGGGTTGTCGTGCTGTTCTACCGACGCAAAAAAGGCATCCATATCCACGTGAATTATCTTTCTATTCATATCCACCCATCTCCTGAATTTTTTACGCGCCGCAAGCGGATTTTCTTAACCAGCTTATCTCTATACCTTTTAGATTCTTTCACATCGTCATCGGTTATAGTACTATTGCTATAACGCGCTTTTTTATATAAAGCCGTCAGTTTCTCAAGGTCAGGATCCACTGCTGGTAGAAGATTTTTTATATCGCGATGTATTTCATCAGGTGTAGAAGATGGCATTATGATATTGTGGTAACCCCCTCTTACAATAAGGCAATGAACTGATTCACGATATAAAAACCTCAAATGTTCCGCAGGTGTTTTAAATTGCCTTTTTATCCTCCTCATACGGCGGCTTACCGTCCTTCGTAATCTTTCGCCATGACGGACAATGACATCTTCCCACGAAAAGATAAAATTTCGCTCCTCGTCTTCTCTGTACATGTATTCTTTCATAAAAGCAGAAATCCACTTCACCAACGCCTTTATCAAATTGTACACAATTATGGCCAATATAACAACCGCCAAAGCGTAAAGAGCATATTCTAGAATGGCTTTTATTATCATTACCCAGTGTGGTACACTTTTATCTTGCAACATCTCTATATTTAAGCTAGAGGTAAGTGGCTGTTGAATCCCATTGCTCTGTGGGCCATTTAGTCGGCTTATTGCCCAGCGGAGAATCCATACCACAATATATTTTATGGCAAATCCTATATATACAGAAAAGGTGGATAAAAAGCGCACCATATATTTAAAATAGAAAATCAGCACAATAAAGCCAGCACTGACAGCTGAAAATAATAAGTTCCTGGTCCTCACGTCTCTATGACTTGCTACGGATTCTGCATTCATCAGGTCAAACATTTGAAGTAACTGGAGCTGATTTAAGATAATCATAGAGAGTGCTATAAACACTATGGTAAGGCATATCACTGTGCCTTCAAACCAGTTAAGTCCCTTGTAAAGCGCTGAAATCATATAGGCTATAAAAGAAAGCACAATGCCTGCAATAAACTTAGACTCGCTGTACATGGTCCTGAAATTGCGCTGGGCAAAAATAACTCCGCGGATATAGCTTATCAACGAAAATGCAGAAAACATAGCCACCAAAAATATATTTGAATGATTACTCATCATAATCAGAGCGATTATAGCCACAGACGTAACCCCTATAATGTATGCAACTGCCCTGTATATAACACCTCTTTTTTGAAGCAAAATATCCGTAACCGCCAACCCCATCATCATAAATCCAAAAAAGAAGGGCAAATGTTTCGTTGCAATGAATCTGTTTTGTAATGTAAAATAATATGGATATACCATCCATGGAACATACAGTATAAATTCTGCACTGCATTCTGCAATCTTAAATATATTCCTCTTAATGAATTGCTTCAATTAATTCCCCTTCTTTCGAAATCAAGTAAAAGTTTACGTCTCTGAGGCTGTATCTATCCCAATCCTCCTCCGCAGTGGCTATGCTAACCGATATACGGTCTTTATCTATATCCTCGACAACAGAAGCTATAGCCTCATCTATATAAGACGTAAGTATCATCAAATCAGCGTTATAAGGTATGGATTGGATTAAATCTGATAAAAAAAATGAAAACCTGGACTGGTATTCAAAGGACAATCGAGCCAGTCCCTCCAGTATATCCCTCATATGTTCACAGCTACTCCCTAAAGGAATTTCTAGATGGGTAGGCTCATCGTAACCCTCCTGTAAACCATTGCTCATCACCGCTACAGGAATACCATTATCGACAGATTTTTGAGCTAGTGAAGCACACAACCTTATAATTAATTCCAGGACTTCATGGTCTACCCATGCCGATTGGTACTCTACATTGAGGGCGATAATCAGGCTGGAGGAAGCGGTAAAATCGTGTTTTGCCACCTGCAATTTTTGTAGTCTTGCCGTAGCAAGCCAGTTTATCTTGTTGAGGCTATCGGTAGGCTGGTAATCCCTATATCCTGTAACCAGAAAAGGATCTTCCACTATCCACCGCTTTACTATGAAATCACCCTGTATCAGCCTGGCAGGTATCAATACCTCCTCAATGTCTATAAACCGAGGATATACCAGCAAATGTCTGTTCACAGCTATAGTCTTATATGAGCGATTGCCTCTCAACAAATCGCCGCTCACCAGGTCTACCTGATCTACAGTATAGTATCCCCTCTTTATACAGGATAAGAGATGCCTGCACATCACCTGCTGATAACTCCAGAGGGAAAAAATCCGCTGATAATACTGCTTATCACTTACATTGACAAATGCTGTATTATAAAATCTCAATTCCAGCGGCATCTGAATCCTGACCTTCAGCCACAGTACAGGCAATACCTTATTGTTCGTAAAGCGCTCAATAAACCTTACATCCTCACCTTCAAACACCCCATCCTGTTCAAACCAGCAATCATAACTCAAATTTTTTAAGGCATAGCGAGAAAAAAGGACGTCCTGTGCGTAAACGATAATCAACACCGCTATTATCAGCCATATGAACTCCATAAAAAATCCCCCTGCTCCTCAGCAACATCGCCCTATAATGCCATAAAATCTTCCGTTGGCACCGGGACCTTTCCCAGTATATCCTCTATTACCTTTTGGGAAGCCATACCTTTAACCCTGGCATTTCCCCTGAATATCATTCGATGGCCCCAGACCGGCATGAGCATCTCTTTTACATCGTCAGGTATCACATAATCCCGGCCCTTTAATATAGCCCACACCTGACAGGCTTTCATGACAGCAAGACATCCTCTGGGACTTATTCCCAGCTCGATATCTCTATGCTGCCTTGTGGCATCTGCCAAATTTAATATATACTCCTTTACAGCATCACTGACAAATACGGCGCTGTAGCTTTTCTGAGCATCAACTATCTGTTCCACATCGGCCACCGGTTTTATATCGTAAAGAGGATTCTCGCCGTTAAAGCGGCTAAGTATGAGTTTTCCCTCATCAAGAGTAGGATATCCCATATGAATTTTCATCAAAAATCTATCCAACTGCGCTTCAGGAAGAGGAAAAGTTCCCTGTGTTTCCACAGGGTTTTGAGTGGCTATAACAAAAAATGGCTGCTTTAATACATGAGTTTCTCCGTCAATGGTCACCTGTTTTTCTTCCATACATTCTAGAAGGCTGGATTGAGTCCTGGGAGTGGCTCTGTTTATTTCATCGGCCAGCAATATCTGTGAAAATATAGGTCCTGGGCGAAATACAAATTCTCCCAGCTTTTGATTATAAAAATTTATACCCGTCAAATCAGAAGGGAGCAAATCCGGTGTAAATTGTACCCTCTTAAAAGTAGCGTTGATGGAACTCGCCAGACTCTTTGCCATCATGGTCTTACCCATCCCTGGAACATCTTCAAGCAAAACATGTCCCCCTGCGATCAAAGCCGTCAATACAAGGTCTATCACGTCGCTTTTACCCACTATTACCCTGGAAATATTATCCTTGATGCTGTCGCACAATCTCTTTATTTCCTCCAGTTTCACTTTCTAAACTTCCCCCTCAAATCTTAAATAAATGTACAGCACTTATCATTCCATTAGAGATACTATATCGCCTATGGAATGCAGCACATAATCAGGCCTTACGTCTGATTTTTCCAGATCTTCTTCTTTTGTCTCCCCGGTAAGTACGAGAATAGATGTTATACCTGCATTTATACCTGTTTTAATATCGGTATATAGCCTATCCCCTACAATTGCTAACCTATCAGGACCAAGACCGGTTTTCTCAAATACGGAGTTTATGATCTCAGGGTAGGGTTTGCCCACTATAAAGGGTTCCTGACCGGTAGAGGCTTTTATAAAAGCGATAATGGCACCACAGTCCGGCATATAACCGCCTTCTATAGGACAGTTTAAATCAGGGTGTGTCGCTATGTAGTTTACTCCTTGCCTTATATAATCACAGGCCTTCCATAACTTATCGTATGTAAGTGTGGTATCAAAACCCACCACAACGTGGTCAGGTTCATCTTCAACTATATCTATGCCAAATCTTTTTAATTCAGACTCCAGATATGGGGTGCCGACCAGATACACCCTTTTACCTCTGTTCAATTTATTCAAATATATACCTGTAGCTTCACCCGATGTAAATACATTTTCTTCAGTTATATCTGAAACACCCATCTTCTTCAGTTTCGCCGTATAAAAAGCCCTGTCTTTTGACGAATTGTTAGTTAAAAAAAGGTAAGTTCTACCAGTAATTTTCAAATAGTGCAAAAAATCCAGCGCACCAGGTATCAATTTGTCACCAAGATAAAAGGTACCATCCATATCTAGCAAAAAACATTTAATGTCTTTTAGAGATTTTGCCATTAATGCAACTCCTTTCATCCTTACATCATAGGCTTTTATACAAATATATCTTTTACCGGTATTGTAAGATCCGGAAATATTCTTACCTCGACTACACTATCTTCTCCATATATTCCATATGTGTTGTATTTCATCCTCTCATCCATCCTGAATACCACGATATTCTTTTCTTCAGGGCTTACGACCCAGTATTCTTTTACCCCTGCTCTTTCGTACAAATTTTGTTTTGTGATGAAATCCCTACTGGCAGTTGCCGGTGAAAGAACTTCTATGATCATGTCCGGTGCACCTTTGCAATTTTTACCACCCTTAATTTTACTTTCATCACAAACAATAAAAATGTCAGGCTGAACCACAACATCGATGTCCTTTTCTTCAATATGCTCATTTTGAGGCAGCAATACATCCAAAGGAGCGGTAAAAACCTTGCATTTTCTATCGTTCAGGCACCCCTTAAACCTAAAATATATATTGCCGACAACAGTCTGGTGCAATACAGAAGGTGATGCAAGGAGGTATGGAACACCTTCTATAAGTTCATAACGGTTGTTATCATCCCATTTTAGGTAATCTTCATATGTGTATTTTTTTTGTTTTCCAGGGAAACTGCTCATTATTATGAAAACCTCCGCAAAATTATTTTTGTGGTTTTATTATATCACTTTTACTATGTCAAATCTATTGAGTTGCAGAAACACCACATACATGCTTGAATTTGATATAAATAATTGCTACAATGTTATTGTAACGCTTTCACAAACTCGAAGTGGATCTTTGCGGATTTTAAACAAGTTCATCGGGTTTAAAAGCAGATTAGAAAATTTTTACGAGACAAGCGGTGTAATGTCAAGTAGTATTTTTTGGAACCTTGAAAAATAAAGGCCTCAAAAACTCTAAAAAAGGCAACACTTAATAAACCCACCATATATTGGATAATAATGGAAGGAAACTTAGCTGATATTCAGTTAAATGTATTTACTAAATCTATCCATTACCTCCCGGTTGGTAGATTTGGCCTTTGCTCAGCAAGGCAAAGACCAGTCTTACAAGCTTACGTGCCGTTAAGACGAGGGCTCTCTTATGCTGGTGTTTGGTAACCTCATTGTACTTCTTGCAGTAAAAATCAGCATACTCTTTTGCGTGTATCCTTACGCAATTGGCTGCTTCTACAAGATA
>NZ_FQVH01000053.1 GCF_900129075.1 Caldanaerobius fijiensis DSM 17918 | reverse complement strand
AAAATGCAGCAATCGAGCATACATCGCAGAGAGGATTATATGTTTGGTCGATGAGTAGTCAAGCCTAAAATGAACTCACTGCGTTCGGGCTTGACAACCCATCTTCCCAACCATGGGTAGTAGCTATGCGATGTATGCATAAGTATCAAGTGGCACTTGATAGATTTAATCATGGTGAAATTTAAAGAAACAATATTTAAATATCAAAGATCTTTATTAATCTTGTTAAAGGTCGACCTTTTTGGTTGATTACAAATCATATTATACGAGGGGGTAAGCAATGAGATAATAACAGCTGGCCCGTCTGTTTAATTCTATATTGATTTATCTGCCATTTCAATGGCAGATTTTTTTTGTCATTAAAACTATACTGGATCATAAAATTATTTTAGATTTAACTCTTATCCGGAATTCAAGGGGTGATTCGATGCTATTACACAATCGTGTCTTATTGAGTATCACTATTACGATTATCTGCATACTAGTAGCATTCTTTATCATAAGAATACCTGCAAATACCAATAATGCTATAACATCAGTAAAAATAGAAACACAGACAGAACAGACATATAAAATCTCGAAACCCGACTATGAGCCCCTGAAACAAAAAATCGCAGAATATATTTCGGCCAATAAATTATCAGCAGGTATATATTTCAAAGATATTACAACAAACACTACCTTTGGCATAAATGAAGATAAGATGTTTGTTGCTGCCAGCACAATAAAAGTTCCCATAATGCTTTACCTGTATACACTGGCAGCCGAGAAAAAAGTAGACCTAAACACCAAAATAGCTTATGACAGAGAGAAAGATTTTGAATCAGGAGCAGGAATACTGGAATACATAGCAAAACAGGGAGATAAATACTCGTTGAGAACACTGGCAAATCAGGCCATTACTACCAGCGACAATATTGCCAATCGAATGATTATGCGCTATCTGGGAAAAGAAAACATAATCAAATTTATGAAGGACCTGGGCGGCCAAACCGTCTATCCCGGCGGCAAAAACATCACCACTGCTAAAGACCTGGTAACATATATGGAAGCAGTTATAGCCTTTTCAAAGGCCAATCCCGAATTAGGAGAAACGTTCCTAAACGACATGGCACATACGGTTTATAATGCAGGTATTCCCGCACTTCTCCCTGACAAACTGTTCATACCTCATAAAGAAGGAGATTTAGACGACGTAGCCAATGATTTTGGAATCGTCTATTGCCAGAGGCCATATATACTAGCTATACTTACCAATAAAAACAAAAACGCAGATACAGGTTTTAAACATATTGCAAATATCTCAAAAATCATCTATGACTATCAAGTAAATACAGGATTGAATGCATCAAACAGCGGCATAAAATACGTCTTTAATCCCATAACCCCTGATAACCAAGACATATCAAATATTATCGCACCAGAACTCAAAAACCTGTTCGATATAAAGGCCAAGGCACTGATGGGCAGTGATGGGAAAAAGTTGAAAGATTTTTTTGACTTAAGCTCAACATATGGTAAGTATGCTTACGAACATGAACTCAGGCGAATACACTATGTTACGTCGTGGTCAAAGAACCGCAATATACGTTTTACAGATATATATACTGACTTTAGAATAATATTTAGTGAAAGAAAAAGCGACTCAATATGGATTTACGCCGTAGAAACTATGAATGCCAGATACGACTATAATGACGATGCCGAAAATTTTTTCGGCATAGGCATAAGACATGCTATTCAAATGGTTCAAAAAGGCGAAAAGTGGTTAATCAAAAAGGATTGGTATACCGATCCCTTAGATGAAGACACTGTGGTGCAGGATGTCACCCCTGCCTCAGGGCTATATATTGAATCTGATGTATTACCAAAAATATTAAAAACTAATGATAATATAAAAGCAAAAGGATATATATATAATCGCGAAAAAGCAGTTAAATACGCTGATTTATACAACGGCGGTGCATACCTGACCGAAAAAAAACATAGATACAATCAAAAATACCCTGATTACACAGGGATTGGTGGCGATTGTACCAATTTCGTTTCACAATGCCTAGGAGATCCTGAAGAAGGCGGTGGCCTTCCTCAAGACTATATATGGTTTTTTGATGGAAAAGCTGGAAGTAAAGCATGGGTACAGGCCGATTCCCTGGCCAATTACCTGTTATACTCAGGCAAAGGGAGCCTTATTGCACGAGGTAGATTTAATGAAGTGCAAAACCATCTTAAAAGCCTCATGCCAGGGGATCTGATAGCTTATGAAGAAAAGAACGACGTGGTCCACTTTGCTATAATTACAGGATTTAACAGCAAATCAATACCTGTCGTAAATTCCCATACATCCGACCGCTACCATGTACCCTGGGATCTGGGTTGGGATAAAAATACGGTCTTCTGGCTAATACACATAAACGGATAAACCTTATCTGCATATATGATTCTTGAATCCACAATTTATACAATTACCTGTTTTTTTAAATTCGTCAATGGATTTAATCCTGTTTATTTCACCAACCATCTTTTTTACGAGGGCTTCTGCCCTCTTCAATTCCTCCTCATTTATATCCACATAGGTTATCTCATTGCTGTAAAGGTTGAACAAAAAAGCCTTCTGTACATCTATTCCATTTTTCTTTAACGCCATCGCGTATATTTTCAATTGAAGTTCATAGGCCTTTAAAAGCTCCGAGTCAATACTCATATTTGTCTTAAAATCCAACAGTATAATGTCATTGTCCAGTATCAACCGATCAATGCGCCCTGTCACTATATTGTATTCATCCAAAGCCAGCTCAACGGCATATTCCGATTTAAACTTTTTATAGGACGTGAAAGGACTGTTTACATAGTTTTTAATACACTTTGATATAAAGGCCTTGTCCTCATCGCATATTTTAAGCTGATTAACCATATACACAGCTTCTTCCTTAGATTTTGCCCTATCTATGATGTTGTGGACGATGCTTCCCCTCTCACTCCCCAGCATCTCCCCTATTTCACCACTGCCTGTAAGGCCACTTTCTTTCTCTTTAACTCCTAAGAAGAAATTAAGTCCATACTTAAAAGGACATCTCAGGTAATCACCTAAAGCTGTAGCTGCAAAATACTTAATAGATTTTATCTCAGCCCTTTCAAAGGAAGGCCTTTCTAAATCTCTCTGGATGGGATACAACGGTGCTACTTCTCCTTCAATTTGCTCGATAACTTTTACATCATATGGCGATTTTTCTATAATCCAGCTTAGAAAAGATCTCCTGGCATAGTTTTTATTACCTGATATAATGAGTTTATCTTTAGCCCTTGTAAGAGCCACATATAATAATCTTTTATACTCCTCTTCATCACCCTCTTTTATTTTTCCCTGTACAAATTTATACTCGTCATCGTCAGTCGAAATCGCCAAACCTGCATCCGGATCAAAAAGTAAGCTGTCATTATCCACATTATTAAAAGCACTTGACGTATCAGCAAAAATAACCACAGGAAACTCCAGCCCTTTAGCTGAATGTATAGTAATAAATTTTACCACATCGCTATCTTCCCTTGTCACAACCGCTTCGTCTTCATCTTCCTGAAAATTTTCCAATTCATTCAAAAACTCATTCAATGTATAGCCGCTATCATCATATTGACTGCACAGTTGAATAAATCTGACGACATTAGCTATGCTCTGCCTGCCTTTTAAAGCACATCTGTAAAACAACCGGGTATCATCTATTATCATTTTGACCAGGTCAGTAAGGCTTAGTAAATCCGCATGTTTTATCCAGCGCCTAATAAAAGCCAGCGCCCCCTGTAATTTATCATCATCCCACTTTTCCAATGTATCCATGGTTATCGCGCCTGAATTTAGCCGTATCTTCGCAAAGGTATCGTCGCTAATGGCAAAAAGATTGGTCAACGTACCGTATACATAAATCATGCCCATACCTGCTACTGCTTTAAGGGCATTAACGACATCTCTAACTTCTAAACACTCTAAAAGTCCTCCATTGGTTATCACATGGTACGGTATGCCGCATCTATCCAGCTCAGCTGTATAGTAATCCACATGGGTCCTTTTGTTGATGAGTACAGCAATATCACCGTATTTATAGCCATCTTTTTGAACCAAAAGGGAGATTCGCTTCGCCAGAAGCTGAGCCTCGGCAGCTTTTTTCCCACTCATATCTTCGCCTTCGGCCAGAAGGATCTCAACAGCATCTGTACTTTTTTCCTCTCTATGCGGCAACATATCGCTGAAATACTCCATAAAGCCCTCAAAAATATTATTAAGGTACTGTAGTATAGAAGGCACGCTTCTGAAATTCTTATTTAAAATTACTGAACCTCCTAATTTAGACAAATCATTGTATAGCTTATCAAATAATTCAACCCTGGCACCGCGAAACCTATATATTGACTGCTTTTTATCACCTACTACAAAGAGATTTGTGCCATTGTCCAGTAGCCTTATTATGGAATCTTGAATATAGTTTAAATCTTGATATTCATCCACCAATATATATTTAAAAGTTTTACGGTAATACGCCAAAATGTCCTCATGATTTTTTAGCATCTGATACGATAATCTTAGCATATCCTCATAATCTATCACATTTAAATAGTTTTTTCTCTTCTCATACATTTGATCAACAGCCTTCAATACCTTATATACCAGCTGTTTCTCTCCTTCTGGCGCATACCTCTCAAACTCGTCAATGGATATACCCATATTTCTAAGCTTATCATAGAGCAATAATAAGGCTTGAACAAAATTATCATACCCTAATGTCCCCACAAACCGAAATATATCCTCTTTTTCTAGCATAGCTTTAAGGGCCTCATCAAGGCATTCACTAATCAATACTTTAGCCTGAGCGCTATCCAGAACCCTACATTCAGGATCAATACCGGCCTCAACCGGGTTCTGCCTTAAAAGATCCAGGCAAAACTTATGTATCGTCCCTATATTTGAAACCCCTAGCCTCTCCTTTTCTCTTATAAGCTCTTTATAGCCTTTATTTATCTCTTGCTGCAGGGCTGCTCTTATCCTATCCTTTATTTCCAAAGCGGCTTTTTCTGTGTAGGTGATAGCAACAATCTCGTCGATGGAGGCATTACCCGTTTTTAAGATATTCATAACCCTACCTACCAGCACCCTGGTCTTACCAGCACCGGCACCAGCTACTACAGCCATATTTTTATCCAAAGAATTTACAGCGATATATTGTTCTGGTGTATATTCCATAATTATATATCGCTCCCCTCATATACGCATATATCAGCATATTCACAAAAAGCACCATATGCATTCGTTTTCGGGCACCTCTTAGGTTGAATTGGAAATTTATTGGAAATTATGTCATTATATATCCCACTTATATTTTGGGCAAAGTCCTCAAAAAATTTATCCCAATCCTCCTTAGTGAATTTGCCTTTTCGCTTTCTCTTTGCAAAAGGTAACGATGGATCCCTTACCATTATGGGATCTACCGTTCCTTTTTTAATTGATATAAAACCACCACTTACAACTTCTCCTAAAAGCTGTTGAACCGCCATAATATAGAGAGGCAATTGTATATTTTCAAAATTTATTATTTCGCCAAAAGACGGCGTCGTATTCTTTTTATAATCGTACACCACAAATCTACCATCAGCGGAACGGTCTATCCTATCAATAAATCCTTTAAAAGGTATATTGTTTATTCTGAACTCTTTATTGCCACCAAAGAAATATTCCGTTTTGTAAGGTAGGTACTCTCTGTTTTCCCATATCTTAAGTTGATTTTTCAAGAAATCAGATAAGGTATTCATCATATCATTTCTCATCAATTGATATACCCTCTTATTATCAAATAATCTATCCACACCCTTTTCCGATAACACCTCATCTAAAATAGCTACTATTTCATTTATATATTTTTGTTCATCTTGCGCTTCAAATCCATTTTTGTGGTTGGACACAAAGCGGCTTAAAACACTATGATACACAGATCCTTCAACTGCAGCGTTAAATTCGTTATCTTCTGCAGGGCTGATACACAAAATCTCTCCTAATAAAAATCTATAAGGACACTGTATGTACTTCTCCAACGATGTAGGGCTAAATACATAGTTATCAAAAATAGGTCGCAAATCAGCAGTAATTATACCTCGAGTATCTGGTACATCTATGCCAATATCATATACAAAAACATCATCAAAATCCACACTGGCTGTAGATACGGCCTTTGAGTGTTCTGCCATTAAACTCACGTAATCAGATATCAACGACGGCTTATTGCCTTCTATTATATCAGGATATGATACATAGATTTCCTCAGATGATGCCATTATATAATCCAATGTAAGCCTTTCCCTTTTTATAAGCCCATCTAACGTATCAATTGAATATCCCTTTTCATTTAATAGCCTTCGATGGTCATCCTTTATCAACCAATCAGAAATAAAGGCTCTGGGGTATTCTCCTTCTACTAATCCTAAAACATATACCTTCTTAAATCTTAATCCCCTCATTCCAGTAGGAGATATAATACTTATTCCACCTCTGGATATTTCCCGGCAATACGTCATATCTTTTAAAAATTCTTTTAGCTGATCTACATATCTTTCAATACCAATCTGAACAAATTCTCCTGTGATGGCACTTATCCTATTGATTTTGCCTAAAAAATCCTCCACAGCGCCATAAGCTTCTATATCTCTTTTGTAGTACTCCAGATCACTATCTACATCTATCAACCTATCAGGATACCCGGCTTCCTGCAGCTTCTTTAACACATATTCATTCCATTGACTAAACGTCATAGGGTAATCAGGCACATCAAAAGCCTCAAAATATGAGTTTTTAATACCCTTTAAGGCCACCATAAATCCTTTTACAAAAGGATTTCTCAATATAGGTTCACGTATATCTTGTCCCAGCGGTATACCTGCTTTTTTAAATACGCTGTTTAAATAATCGGCATATAGTGCAGGCTCTCGTATTACAATAGCCATATCCTCACATCTTAAACCTTGCTTTATATCCTTTAATATCTGGTGTGCTAGATTGTATACCTCCGCAGTCCTATCCCACGCTTCATACACGTATAACCTGTTTATATTCGATATAAGAGGGTCGTTTTCCTGTAAAGCCTTTGGATCTACTTTAGCCATCAAGTTTAACTGTATCTTCGTAATATCGTAAAAATCCACAAAAATGACCCTATCGTATTGCTTTACATAATCCCTAATGTTATCCATAGCCAATAAATACCTGTCTTCTTTATCATAAAGCATGTTGTTCTTTAAAAAGTCATTATAAAGGCTATATATTAATACAAGATCCTCGTACTTTTCAGTACGAGGCAATAGCTGTACAAGGTCATCAGGCATAATACCTTGCATTTTAAGCTCAGAAATAAGGCTGCTGATGGCTTTAGCATATCCTATTTTGACGTCTTTGAAATACTTAAACTGCTTTCTAACAGCATCTGACATTAATCGGTATATTATAAAGAATTTTTCCAAGTCCCCAATAGCAGTTAAGCCTGCAGTAAAATCAGAAATAACTCTATTGATAAATACATCAAAGGTATACCTGTCATTTTCGCCACAATTACGCTGTTTCATTAACTCCCGTGTAGGAAACACATAAAGATCCATAATATCTTTCACCTTCATATTCTCCTTATTATTTCATGCTTTATCCGCCTTAGACAAAAACATCTCTGGCTTTTCTTTTCGTGAGTAAATCCAGAGAAGAATAATGCATAGCAAAAACGTTCCGACAATTAAAATAAAAGGTATCCTCGGATCAATAGAATAAGTCCATCCGCCTATTATACCCGAAGGAGATATAAATAACAATATGAGTACAGTCAATATTGAAAAAGTCTTCGCCCGCGTCTCATCATCAATAGCATTGGCCACTGAACTTTCCAGGTATGGACTTACAATAATACCTCCAGCTGATGCCATCAATGTGCTCAATATCACCAATAAAACATTTTTGGGCGGCGCCAAAACCAATATTAAGTTAGCAATTAATGAAATAGCAAATCCAAAAATCATATATTTACTGGCATGTTCATTGTTAAGCCTCGGCATTACAAAAAGCAACAATACTAACATCGCCAAAGATGATATAGTAGGAAATATAGCTATCAGCGCATCATCTAACTTTAAAGCTTGAACCAGATACATGGATTGATACGTACCCCTTATAGTCATCTGAAAATTGTTGAGTATATAGACAGCAAATATAACCATAAGGAATTTGTTTGAAATTATTTCTTTAATCACATCTAAATATTCTTTCAAACTATCTTTAAATTTCAACTCTGCGCTTTCCTTCATTTTCCTTATACCAATATCGGTCTCATGTGTAGCGTAATTTCTGCCCAAAAACATAAATGTCATGCTTACAAACGCAATTAAATACATTATTCTCATAGCCGGAACCAGGGTAAAACGTTTAACCAAAAGTCCGCCCAGCGGTGCAAAAAAGCCCGCAATTACACTTATTAATTGCAATATGGTAAAAATAGCCGGACGATCTTCAGGAACAGTGTCTTCTACTAAAAGACAGTTCCAGGCCGTATTTGGAATCTTTTGAAATCCATTTATGATCGCAGCTACAAAAAAATACCAAAAATTCTGTGATATCGCCCATATCAATGTGGCAACACTCCAGCTCAGTAAATCAAATAGCAGAAGAGCCCTTCTTCGACCCAACCTATCTGTTAAGTATCCACTTATAAACGACGAAAATATCTGTACAACCAGCCCTAAAGACGTAATAAAACCGATCTGGGTATCACTCAATCCCAATTTTACCATATACAAAGAAGAATACGTCATAAACATGCTGGCAGGAATTATCCACATAGGTTCATAGATGAGACATCCCCTGGCATTACCCTTTATCCGTTTAAACACTATAACACTCCTCTATGCTCAAACTTTATTGAAAACAATTGGCTAACCAAATTCATTGTATCAAGCATTCATCGCAATTGCAAGCATAAAGGTAAACCAACAAAATAAAAAAGCACCTGATATGCAGATGCTCTTAACTTTACTGTTATATTATTTTAGACCTTGAGAGGATAGAGGATGTGAGGTCAAGGCCTCGACCTATTAGTACTTACCAGCTTAAAGCATTTCTGCTCTTACACCTTAAGCCTATCTACCTCGTCTTCTTCGAGGGGTCTTACTACCTTTACGGTATGGGAAATCTTATCTTGAGGCGTGCTTCACGCTTAGATGCTTTCAGCGTTTATCACTCCCGGACTTGGCTTCCCAGCCGTGCAGTTGGCACTGCAACTGGTTCACCATCGGTCCGTCCTTTCCGGT
>NZ_FQVH01000052.1 GCF_900129075.1 Caldanaerobius fijiensis DSM 17918 | reverse complement strand
CAGTTCGGTCCCTATCCGTCGCGGGCGCAGGAAATTTGAGAGGAGCCTTTCCTAGTACGAGAGGACCGGAAAGGACGGACCGATGGTGAACCAGTTGCAGTGCCAACTGCACGGCTGGGAAGCCAAGTCCGGGAGTGATAAACGCTGAAAGCATCTAAGCGTGAAGCACGCCTCAAGATAAGATTTCCCATACCGTAAAGGTAGTAAGACCCCTCGAAGAAGACGAGGTAGATAGGCTTAAGGTGTAAGAGCAGAAATGCTTTAAGCTGGTAAGTACTAATAGGTCGAGGCCTTGACCTTACATCCTCTATCCTCTCAAGGTCTATGCGGATGTGGCTCAGTGGTAGAGCATCGGCTTCCCAAGCCGAGGATCGCGGGTTCGAATCCCGTCATCCGCTCCAGCCTTTAAAATCAACGTTTTGACGGATTGACCCTACCTCAAAAATCCGATAGCATTGAGGAGGGTCTTTTATTATGCCTAAACAGTTGCCGGTTAAAAATTTTAAAAACTCACATCCTATAGACATATCCCAGCTTTTGGAGGAATTTCTCCTCGTGAGGCAGGCTGACGGATTAGCTCCTCGCACTTTAGAAGATTACCGCTGGCATGTGGGTATGTTTATAAGGTTCACGTCTACAAACACCCCTGCCACGTATGACACCATTCGCCGGGTACTTCTCCAGTATTTGAGTCAGCCATCTTCTCCACGTTACAGGAATATTAAGCTGCAGTACCTCAGAGCCTTTTTTAACTGGTGCGTAAGAGAAGGCTACCTGCCCGCTAATCCCACAGAGGGGATAAAGAAGGCTAAAGAGGACATATCAAATGTGAGGCATGTACCGTTGGAGGCATTAAAAAAGCTTTTAGACCAGCCTGATAAGAAAACCTATGCAGGTTTAAGGGATTACTGCCTTATGCTTGTGCAGGTTGATACAGGCGCAAGACCCAGCGAACTGCTACAGCTTAAACCTTCTGACTTAAACCTTGATGCAAGAGAGATTTACATACGCTCAAATGTGGCCAAAACCCGCATAGGTAGGACTTTAGTATTATCGCCTTTTACAGCACAGGCTTTGATGAGGTTTCTCAAAATAAGGCCACAGTGGTGGAATGGTGACATACCACTCTTTGCGAGTGAAAACGGCAAAGAGATGAGTGCTCAAAGGTGGTCTCGCATAGTAAAATGCTACTGTGAAAAAGCAGGCGTAAAAGTAACACCCTATGGGTTGAGGCATTCCTTTGCTATTGAGTTCTTAAAAGCTGGCGGTGACCCTTTCAGCCTTCAGCGCCTGCTTGGGCATACCGATTTAACAATGACAAGGCGCTACATCAGGCTTTCGCAGGACGATATAAAAGAAGCCCACGAGAAGGCTTCTCCGGTGCAAAAGCTTCAAAGCATGGGCAAACGAGCGCCGAGAAGATTTTAAGCGCTTTACGAAGGCCTTTTAAAACGCCTTATAAGCGATTTTTCACAGGGTGGAGGTATAAATCTATGTCCTGCACTTTTAAAGCCGCTCTAAAGTCAATTTTAAGCGTCCCCAAGGGCGCATTGCACCTCATGTGGTAAAAAGGAGGCATTGCTCACGAGGAGAAAATTAAGCAAATGATAAACGCCCTGCAGTGGCAAATAGCCCAGGATACAAACCCAAAAGACAAAAAGATACACCAGGAAGCCTTGAGGATTTCGAAAGAGATTCTGCAGGGCAAAAAAGACGTGGATATGACAATTCACATCTAAGGGCTAAGGGCGCTTAAGGCGCTCTTTTACTTTGCCCACAGCGGAATGGGCATCCCGTCTTTTTGCCGGGCTGGACACATGTGCGTGCGAGGCACCTCCGTGCATATACATGATATAAATGGCCTCATGTAACAAGGGAATCCCCAGGTAGGTACAACACAAAAATTTGTTACCATACAGAAGGAATATCAACCTCTTGTGTAGAATTTTTAAGATACATTTTCTCTCTGAGAGGTGAGGGAGTAAATGGAAACCTTCATTGGAGTGTTAATAATACTCTTAGTTTTTGTTATTCTTCTTTCTCTCTGGGCTTATGGCACGCTGCTTAAAAAAGCGTTGGGTAAATCAAAATGGAACGCGCTTCTTTTGCTTATTCCGCTAGTAAACCTTGGTGTAATAATTGATTGGGGTGTTGAAGCTGGTAAAATAGCAAAAAACGCATATCAAGAGAAGGCACCTAACTGGTTTTTGCCCGTCATTATCATTGCGTACACATTGTGGAGTATTATTTTGCTGATTGTTGACCCATACATATTATTGTACTGGCTAATATCCCAAGCTGTACTTTTGCTTTTCGACTATTGGTCTACGATAAGACTGCTTACAGCAGCTTGTGGAGTACCATCTATTTATTTGTGGGCATTACCTCTTCCAGGAGTAGGAGCTGCTTTACCGGTTTACTATGCTTTTAAAGCACACGATGAGATGAAAGGGTATACTCGGCAGCTAATCTATCAAGCTGGAGATAACACCGAAATAGTCTACGAAAAAGCTTTCATTCACAAACCCTTAGCTCTCATACTGGCACTTATAACAGGAATGCTGATAGCAATGGTTAATATTGGTGCATTAGCCAATCCAGAAGAAACCTCGGACGTTACCGTAGAAGGAGTGGTTCTCGATAAACTTACAAATGCCCCTATTTCAAATGCTACAATAACTTGTTTGCAAGATAGCACCATTCTTGATAAAGCAACTACTGATGAAGAGGGTAAGTTTACTATGACTAATATTCCAAAAGACGCTACATTACGTATAACAGCCCAAGATTACGAAAGTGCAGAGTTTCTGGTACCAACAAAATCAGACAACACACTTTGGGAATTCAAACTTTCAAAGACACCAGAAGCTACAGCGGAAATAATTGCTAAGTCTTTCCTGCATGGGGTCTATGAAGACATCTATCCTTATTTGGAGCCAGACATCCAACAACAGTATTCTAGAGATACTTATGTGGAATCTTTCCGTAATTTACACAACGTTGTTTTAAAAATGGCCGCCAGCGGTGATATTCTCGAAAACATGCGAATAACAGAACTTAACCGTGTCTCAGAAGATGAAGTGAGGGTATTGGCTACTATAACCATTCGCAGTTTCAAGACAGGACACACGGCAACGCTTCCCGCTACCTTTACGCTTACAAGGGCTAAAGATGGTACCTGGCGGTCAAACTGGCCCGTACCATCCGCATCCGATTAATCATCTGTGAGGTAACCCTTCCCGTATAAATCCCTCTCGAGTTCCTCAAGCTCCTCCGGGGAGATTGTAATCTGCGGAACGTTGACCTGCGTGGCTACCATTGACCCACCGCTGTGGATAAGCCCCGCTACCTGCAGTAAAAGCTTTGCTGCCGCTACATTACCGCCTCTTGCCTCCTCGAAGAGGGCTTCCAAAACCTCTTCCGCCATATCCACAGCCTTTGCGATTATTGTTTGGCGCTTATCCTCCAAAACCTCCGGGGTTAAATCCGCACTGGTTTCAATTAAGCTCTTCCTTGTCCTGGGCATAGTCATCAACCTCCCTTCTCTCCACAGGTTTTAGCCAGCCCATAAATTCAAGCACCAACCTTGCCGCTTCTACGTCGCCTTCTTTTGCTTTCTGAACCATCGCCATGATTATATCGTGCCCATCAAGTAGCCATTCGAGTGGATTAAGCATTTTTCAAAACCCCCTTTGCTTTCTTCACGAACTGCGTAAGCCATAAGCCAGCATCTTTTGGGAACCTCACGTAGCCGTTGCGCTTCCATGCGCTGTAGGTAAGCCCTAAACACCTGCGACATGCAAAAGCACTTCCACGAGGAGGGAGGTAAAGCGTATGCGTCTTCCTGCCGCAGGTTGGGCATTTGAGCCACAGCGTAAATCCGCCCTTTGCATTACCGCCATACGGCAGTTTAATGCGCTCAATTCTCTGCCCAAAGCGTTTTGAGACAATTGAGACCGCTTCAGGCGTTGCGTTAATGCCCAGCCCTCCGATTTTCGTCATACCCCTGTTGGGTATCTGCCATGCCTTTAACACTGTACACTGCTCAACCGTTGGCATAATGCGTATCACTCCTTTGGTCTTATTATACCACACTGCGCGATGGTACTGAAGTATGGTATAATCCCCACAGGGAGGTATGAAAATCACCTTACGAGGGCACGCCCCTTGAAGGGCTTGAGGGCTGCCTGCCCAAGTTCCGCAGCGCCTCAATAATCCTGTACAGCGGTAAGGCGCATACGGGCGGGGGCCACGGGCGCAGGCGCACCCGCAGCCAGCTGCAGCAAAAACTCGAGGCATGGCGCAGGAGAAAGTGGTTAACCTGAACGCAGGCTTTTCAAAAGTATAAGATTGAGTGCGCAGGCTTCAGAATCGGGTGGGCAGTCGATGATGTCATTGCCCAGCTGTATCCTGATAAAGGTGAGCGCATCAAGTGCGTCGTCGTTGCATGTGTATTCACCGAGTAGTACCCTTTCCCCATCCATCAGCACGGCTACCAATTTATTGTCCTCCTGCAGGATTTTCTTAATTGCCATGATGTTGACCAACCCGTTGGGTGTATCAAGCCATTTCATGTTTACTCCACCACCTTTTTGTGCAGAAGTTTAAAGACCAACACCACAGGTTTTGGAAATAAAACGCAAAGCGAAATCACGAAGAGGAAAATAAGCATAATCATGACCTCCTTCTTTGGTTTTGAACTGCTTCAGCAAGTGCTCTGGCACCTTGACCGCCCAACCACCTTAAAATCTCCAGCACAGCATTATCCGATTTGTTTGACATCCATATCAACCACCAGAACGGCTCCTCAGCGATTTCGTGGATGAAGAAGTTAAGCCCGCTTATGCCGTGCTCACTGCAGGTTGCCAGTACCATCCATCGGTTGGTCTCTTCATCCACCTGAAACACGTGAATACATACCGCAGGGCTGTCACAGTAATCGCAAATTATTTTGCCATCACGCACTTTAGCATGTGCCATTTGGTTCACCTCCTTCGGGGGGTTAATTTTTATTACACGAGGGAGAATGAGAAACATTGGTTATGTGTGTTATGCCAGAAACATTAGAAACAGGTGTAACACGTGAAACATCTGTAACGCCAGAAACATCTGTAATACTTGTAACGTTTTTTGCCTCTCACAACCCACCTCTCCCTCGTGGAATCCTTGAAAATGCTGGGCTGGCGGGTTTTTGGAAAATTTTAGGTGTTACACGGTGTTACAGCGAGCGTTACAACCCTCAAAACCGCTCCACGCCTGGTTTTGAGGGCGATGTTACAGTTGTTTCTGATGTTTCTCTGTAACCCAAGGCAGTGTAACCTAGCTCTGTGAGTACATAACCTTTTTCTGAACGGGCTACCAAAGCGTCGGCGTGAAGCCTGCTGAGTGCGACCCGAACCGCGGTTGACGACTTATTGAGATATTGTGCAATATTCGTTGGCGTTGCTTTTTCATGGAGCTCTAAAATAGCGTTGAGTACAGCTTTACGCTCAGGAGTTATAAGCATTATTTCGTTGGGTGCTGTGAACGCTTCAACATAGTGAGTTCCATCCCATCTCAATGTGATGTCAAGGGTAACGTCACGACCGACAGCCATAACTCGTCTTTCAGTCCAACCTGTTGCGTTAGGGGGTAGTCCGATTGCGACTATAGAGTCTGCTATTGCAGTGTAAGCTGTTGACCCCAGCGGGGCGTCGACAGCATCGGCTACGTCTTTCAGATAAGCCTTCCCTTTGACTGAATGCCAAACGCCAACGATGAGAACGCCAGCATTTTTAGCCTTTCGTAAAATCGGTAGCATCGCACTGTATAAAGTTTCATAGTTGAGTCGGTTTTTCATCCCGAGGTTTCCGATTTCTTTAAGTGCTGCTAGAGGTTCGATGATGACTGTCTGGACTTTAAGTTGCTTTGCTGTTTCAATAATTTTGTCCGCATCAAGTAGAGAGCTGACTTGAGACTGGTCGAGCGTGAATACATTCCGGGCAATTACTTCGTGTGGCGCCTGATACAAAGTCAAACCCTCGTAAATGCGCTTGCTTGAATCTTCTGACGTAATCCAAAGAATCCGCCCCTGCTGGGTTCTACGCCCAAAACAATTTTCTCCCATCAAAATACTTGCACCGATTTTTAGTAGGACTTCTGTCTTTCCGAGTTTTGGTCTTGCAGCAAGCAATGTGAGCCCACTTTCAGGCAGGAGTTTCTCAATTCTCCAATTGCCGTTATTTTTTGTGAGTTCTTTCTCCAATGCTTCAACAAGGGGGATAACTGGGAGTATCAATGGTTGTACCGGTGTGTTGATTGACTTCAGAAGCCACTCCCTGTCAATCTCCTCCCGTGCAATAAGGTCTGCGACGTCCTCACCTTCACCGAGATTTGGAATACCAACAATACGGGCATTTATTCCATACTTTTTTAGCGATTCTTCGACCTTTTGTGCATGTTTGTGCCCCGCTTCGTCATTATCTGGGAGGATTATTACATTTTTAGCATCTTTTAACTGTTCTGCATATTCATCTATCCAGGAGCCAGCCCCAAACGGATTGGTTGTTGCAGTTAATCCCAGTTTTTCTAAGGCATGCACACATTTCTCGCCTTCTACGACAAAAATCGTTTCACCGCCAGTGATTGCTTCTTTAAGCCGTGGTAAGTTATAGAGCACTTTTGCCGTACCGTTCAAGCCTTTCTGCCAGGTTTTACCATCGAAATGCTCTGTTTGGAAGGTTTTCCCTTCGGGCCTGTCGTAGCGGAGGATACGAAAGAGCGGTGTGCCATCCACGTTTGTGTAAGTGTAGATTGTTGGTATTCGAGTTTCAATGTCGTGCGCCGCTTCCTTGCCAATAATTTCCACAAGAGAGGACCACCCTGAGACATTTTCCAAATCTTGAGAAAATGTACTCTCAACCGCAAGAAGCCTATCAGCGACATCTTCATCGTTAAAGTGAAGCGCTAAAGCTTTTACTGTTTCTTCCACCTCTTCCTTCGTGTAACCTTTCTTCCGTAACCAGCCAGCGAGAGCGAAACACGTTTGGTGACGATTTCCTTTGCAGTAGGGCATGTACTGGATTAGAACTTTAACTATTTCTGTAACCATTTGATATCACCTCACCTTTGGCAATGATTGCACAAATTTTTCCAACTCTGAAGCAGGGATTAAGATTTTTCCACGAGGGCCACGAACAGCTTGAAGTCGCTTTGTGTGAACGTAATACCTCCACGTACGGGCTTTAATTCCCGTAATTTCTTCAGCCTCTTTTAGTGTGTAAAGTTTTTCCATTTATAACGCCTCCTTCAAAATTTTATTTTCAACTTTATTTTATACTCGACAGCACTACTTGACAAATGCAGCAAATGTGTTACAATAGTCTTAAAAGTCAGTTACTGCAAGGGTTTGACGCATATCGAAAAACTTCCATATAACGCACGTTACAAATTTAGGGAGGTGTTACAAAGAGATGAAACTTTTCTTTCGCATGACAGCGAGAGGCATGGAGGAACTCGAGCTTATGCACGAAAAATGGAAGCACAGAGAGTTAGGGCATTATGCGGTAGGGCTTTTGAATGAATACCTGTCACACATTTTTGAGAACGAGGACAACCCTCTGCCCTCTTCCTTCGTGGAAAGGACAGGTGTAAAGGCAGAGGAGCAGATTCTTCCGCTTATTACTCTGGCAGGGTATCTGGCAGCAGGTAGGAGATGGGAAAATGTGCTGGAGGAAAACGCAGGAGTTTTTAAGCAGGAGAAATTCAGCGATGACGCACTCAAACACTACTTTAACGTCCTTCAGGATAACCACCTGTGGAGTCTCTGGAATAAAGCAGTGGTTCTGCCATATTATACAGATTCAATAAGGGGGGGTGCTTACGGCTGGTTTGTTACTGTGGAGAATGCTTTAGAGGCTTCAGCGGTTGAGCTTGTGCTTGCCTTCATGTACCGTGTGAAAAAGCCATTTAGATTTTGCAGAAACCACAGGGTGTTTTATCACGGTGAGCAGTGTCCAGTGTGTAAGCCTGAAAGCGAAATAAAGAGTTCTTTTTTAAGGCTTTTACGCCAACACAAATACAGGGTTAAAAACGACGAATATGTGGTCAATGATTATGTGATAAGTGAGATAGAGCGCATTCAAAAGGACATGACAGACAAAAACAGAAGTGTAAAAGCACTGATAAGAGAGTATTATGACCTGTGCAGAGAGGAAGGCTTGCCTGTAGAATGGTACGGAAATTATAAATCCTTCCTCGAGAAGGAATAAAATTTTTCTCCCACTCACAAGAAGGAGTTCTCAAAGTTATGTCGAATATGTTATACAGTGAGTAGAGGTCAATCCGATACCACTGGCAAAGTGGGTGGCTGGAAGCCTTGAAAATATGCGGATGTGGCTCAGTGGTAGAGCATCGGCTTCCCAAGCCGAGGATCGCGGGTTCGAATCCCGTCATCCGCTCAATTATTTAAAAGGGTTCCGAGCACTTCAGTTAGTGCCGGAGCCCTTTTTTGGTGTCATTTTGGTGCCCATTAAACCGATTAATAGAAGCCAGAATACACGATTATACAGTAAGATTTTGAATAAATAATGAGATATGGGATAAATTGGGTTGGTTGTCCTTTGGACGGTGTATTGAAGCACTTTTACTACTTTATGAATTAACTGGAGATAAAAAATGGAGAAACGAAGCGATAAAATGGGGGAAATATGCATTAGGGCTTCAAGGACAAAATGGGTGTTTTTACCTTATCTATAACGATTATTATAATTTTGACATTGCAGCGGATGAAATTAGGGGTTTAAAAAGATGCTCGAAAGAGGTTTCCTCTCCTCTACAGGTGGGAGATGAATTTCTATTGTCTGCCATAGAATAATATGTCATAATAAGTGCAGAGGATTTTATCATAGAAAGCCAAGGTGAGAAAAGATGATGATATGTCAGCATTTTCTCATAGAGCCAACAAAAGAGCAGGAAGAAAAACTGTTTTATACACTGTATTTGTGCCGCAAATTATACAACTATTCACTGGAACAAAGGATAAAACATTACAAAGAACACGGCAAAGGACTGACATACGAAGATCAGCAAAACATGCTTCTAAAATATAAAAAAGAACATCCGGAATACAAAAAAGTACAATCACAGATATTGCAGGATGTATTGAGAAGATTAGACAGAGCATGTAAAAACTTCTTTGAAGGACGAGCAAATTATCCCAAATTCAAAGACAAATATCACTACACATCGATAACACTTCCTCAGTGTGAAGCAAAAAGAAACTTTGGCAAAGAAGGATATGTGTATATAAAAAATATAGGGCATATAAAAATAAAAGCACACAGAGACTTTGATCCGGAAAAGGTAAAAACAATAAACATAAAATACCATGCAGGAAAGTGGTATATAAATCTGTCAGTTGAAATAGAAGAAGAGAAAGAGAAAGCATCCACAGGAGAAAAAGCAGTAGGAATAGATAAAGGGATAAACTCAATAGCTGCGACATCAGATGGAGAATTGTACTTAAACCCGAGATGGCTGCAGAAAGCAGAAAAGAGACTAAAGAGCCTGCAAAGGCAGCTGTCAAGAAAAAAGAAAGGAAGCAAAAATAAAGAAAAGCAAAAGAAGAGATTAGCAAAACTCCATGAAAAAGTAGCAAATCAGAGAAGGGACTATCTGCACAAGATAAGCTATAACATAGTCAAAAACAATGACATCATATGCATTGAGGATTTGCAAGTGAAAAGTATGATGAAAAATCATAAACTTGCAAAATCAATAGCGAATGCAGGGTGGGGAATGTTGGATAAGTATTTACAGTATAAAGCGGAAAGAGAAGG
>NZ_FQVH01000051.1 GCF_900129075.1 Caldanaerobius fijiensis DSM 17918 | reverse complement strand
CACGTGGAATATCAATTTCCATTTCACCAAATTGAGTTTTTACAGTCTTTTGAGTATATCCATTTCTTGAGTTTGGAGTATCTTTATCTTTCTTCTCATACTTTTCATATCCAAGCTCTGTAGAAAGCTCTGCTTCAAGCATTTCTTGGATAGTATCTTTAAAAAGGTTTTTTAATGACGCATAAAGGTCTGGAATAGATTGAATATTGTTTTCACTGATGAAATTTTTTAATTGTTCCTTTGTCAAAATTGACATTTTTAAAAACCTCCTTCTCGGTTTGTTTTATTTTTGAATTCTTACCAAGAAAGAGGTTTTTAATCATTTTACACAAAATTTTTTACAGTCTCCTATTTTATTATCTATGGTTTATCTATATATTCCTGTTTTTTAACGCTTTATTTTTTAAAAACGGGTATTTCTATACTTGAAATATAATTTTTAATTTCATCGGAACTGGTCATCTGTAGCACGTTATCTGCTAATAATTTACAATCTTCGTATTTTAGGTCTGCTATTAACCTTCTGACACTTATGATTGAAGATGGGTTCATGCTGAATTCATCAAGTCCCATTCCCAGTAAAACCGGTATCAGCGGAAGATATCCAGCCATTTCGCCGCACATCCCTACGTGCTTTCTCATTTTGTGGGCATTATCTATGGTCATCTTGATAAGTCGCAAAACAGCAGGATCAAAGAAGTCGTATAAATACGACACCTTTTGATTCATCCTATCTACTGCTAGTGTGTACTGCATGAGATCATTGGTACCTATGCTGAAGAAATCTGCTTCCTTTGCCAGGATATCTGATATCAATGCAGCAGAAGGCACCTCAATCATTATGCCCACTTCCAAATTTTCGTCGAATTTCAGCCCTTCATTTTTTAATTCAGCTTTACATTCTTCCAGTATATCTTTGGCTTTCCTGAGCTCATGAATATTTGTAATCATTGGGAACATTACTTTCAGATTGCCATATGCGGAAGCCCTGAGCAAAGCTCTCAACTGAGTCTTAAAAATATCTATCCTGTCAAGGCAAAGCCTTATGGCCCTATAACCTAAAAAAGGATTGACTTCAGCTTCAATATTCAGTGCTGGTAGGTTTTTATCGCCACCTATATCCAGCGTTCTTATTATTACAGGTTTGCCATCCATTTTCTCTAATACGGTTTTGTATACGCGGAATTGTTCCTCTTCTGTTGGTAACTTATCTTCGGCCATATACAAAAATTCCGTCCTGTAAAGTCCGATTCCATCAGGGCCAAACTTTAATATCTGTTCTATATCTTCGATTCCGCCGGCATTGGCGTTGATTTCCACCTTTTTTCCATCTAATGTTATCGATTCCACATCTCGGTATCGCAACAAAAGCCTTTTGTTTTCCAGATCTTTTTCACGTTTTGCTTCATATTTTTTTAGTATAGCTTCTTCAGGATTTATATGCACGATACCTTCATATCCGTCTACTATCAGAAAATCACCGTTCTTTATAGACGATGTTGCACTGTCTACTCCCAGCACTGCGGGGATTTCCATCGAACGAGCGATAATGGCGGAATGGGATGTGCGACCACCGGTTTCTGTTATTATGCCTGATACTTTTTTCCTGTTGAGTTGGGCGGTATCTGATGGAGCCAGGTCGTGAGCCACTATTATGCATTGGTTAGATATTTCGCTGAGAGAAAAATTTTTGTTGCCGGTCAATATACTTAAGACCCTTTTGCTTACATCTAATATATCGTCAGCCCGCTGGGACATGTATTCATTGCCCATATTCTTAAATATCTCTGCCAGTTCTTCGGCAGATGACATGAGCGCATATTCGGCGTTTAATTTCTCTTTTTGTATCTTGTGCCTTACACTTCCTAAAAACTCGGGATCGTTGAGGATAAATAAATGGGTTTCAAAGATCTCAGCTTTATCATCGCCCATCTCCGATTTAACCTGCTCATATATGTCTTCAAGTTGTTTTCTGGCTGTGTCCAGGGCATCGTCAAAGCGCTGTTCCTCTCTTATTGGATCATCGACGATGTGCTTTTCTGCTTTTATTTCAGCTTTTTTATAAACAAAGGCTTCACCTATAGCTATTCCGTCCGAGGCGGCTATTCCTTTTAACATAGGTTGCAACCTCCTCGCTTAACCTTCTATATTCTCCAGGGCTTCCACGATGGCATCAACCGCTTCCTTTTCGTCTACGCCATCTGCCCGTACGATGAGCTCATCACCTTTTTCAGCGGCCATGGTCATTATGCTTATAATGCTTCGGGCATTATATTCATTTCCGTCTTTTACGATGGTGATGTTTGATTTGTACAACAATGCCACTTTGTTGATCTTCATGGCTGGCCTTGCATGTATGCCATTTTCGCTGCGCACAATCGCCTTTTTCTCTACCATCATTTTCCCTCCATTATTTTAGAGTTACTTCCATAACTACAGAGTCTGTGGTCACTTCCCCGTAGTGGAAATCTATAGAATTTACCAGGTCCATATTGGTTATTATCATGGGACTTAAAGTAGATTTGGCTTTTTGTTTCACCAGTTCAATGTCATAGGCTATGAGTTTGTCTCCTGCCGAAACCCTATCGCCTTTTTTGACAAAGGATTCAAAGCCTTCACCTTTCATAGAAACTGTTTCTACGCCTATATGGAGCAATATTTCAAGGCCTTCATTTGTTTTTATGATTGCAGCGTGTTTGGTGGGAAAGACCTGTAGGACTTCGCCATCTGACGGCGCATAGAACACACCGTCAGAAGATTCAAATCCTATGCCATTTCCCATCATCAGCGATGAAAACGCCTCATCTGGTATTTCTTTTACATCAAAGCATCTACCATTAACCGGCGATTTTATTATGACCTTTTCGGGCTTTTTTTGCTCTTTTTTATTCTTCTTAAACAATCCAAACATTTGCAAACTCCTTTCCATCTCATTTCATAAGTTTGAGTATTTCATCTTTGAGCATTTCTGATTCGGTGCCAAAGACCACCTGAAGATTGCCGCTTCCGGCGTCCAGTATACCTGCAGCACCTAGCCGCTTGAGTTCTGCCTTGTCCACTTTAGATACATCATTTACTGTAAGCCTCAATCGGGTTATACATGCATCGATGGTGTCGATGTTTTCTTTTCCTCCTAAGGCAGCAAGCACTTTTGCTGCTTTAGTGTTTTTGTCCATATCTTTGTCTGCAACGGATGCTTCTGTTGCTGTTTCCTCATCATCTATATCCTCCCGGCCAGGAGTCTTAAAGTCGAAGAACTTTATAGAGAAATAAAATATCACAAAATACAATACAGCTATTATAGGACCCGCGATTAAAAATAGCTTCCAACCATTTTGCGCATTAGACAGTCCTAATATATAGTCTATCAAACTGGCTGAAAATGTATATCCCAGTCTGATGTTTAAAGCCTTTGTAAGCAGCCCTGACAGAAATGCAGCGCCTACATGGAAGAAATACAAAAGTGGAGCCACAAATATAAATGAAAATTCTATAGGCTCAGTTATACCCGTCAATATAGAAGTTATCGCTGCTGTTAACATGACACCAGCGATGGTTTTACGCCTTTGTTTGGGAGCTGCCAGGTACATAGCCAGTGTAGCGGCAGGCAGGCCAAAAAGCATGATGGGAAATTCGCTGGCCATGAAGTAACCGGCAGTTTTATCTCCCGCAAAATATCGAGCGGTTTCTCCATGGAGGATTTGTCCGGTAGCAGGGTCTTTAAAACTACCAAACTGGTACAAAAAGGGCGGATAGAAAACATGGTGCAATCCTACGGGAATTAACGCCCTCTTTCCCGCTGCATAAATGGCCGGTCCGATAGGTGAAGTGGTAGCAAATGATGCAAATTTATTTATGCCTATCTGTATGGGCGGCCATATCAGTGCGAAGATCACGCCGATTATCAATGATGCTGCTGCTGTTACGATGGGCACAAGCCTCTTACCGGCAAAAAATCCAAGGTAAGGTGGCAACTTGGTTTCATGAAATTTGTCGTACATTTTGGCGGCTAATAAACCGATTATTATGCCTCCAAAAACTCCTGTATCTATATTTGATATACCTTTTGCCTGGATGTTTAGCAGCTTGCCCATTACATCCAGGACGTTTACCATCACTTCATAACCTACCGCAGAAGCCAGGGCCGCAACGCCGATGTTGCTTGTAAAGCCAATGGCTACACCGATGGCAAATATCAATGATAGATTTGCGAATACAGCGAGACCACCGTTGTAAATAACCTGTCCTACAGCGTTCGACAACCCCTGGTTTTGCATAAGCCATCTGCCTATGGCAACCAGTATACCGGCTGCTGGTAAGACGGAGACGGGGGTCATTACAGCTTTTCCTATTTTCTGCAAAGTCTTAAAGAGATTCTTTTTTGATTTTGACATTGTTATTACCTCCTGATAATATTTTTTCTATTTTTTGAAAAATAAAAAGGCATGAGCTTATTAAATGTAAAAAAACATTTAATAAGGCTCATGCCTGATCGAGTCAGTAACACGCCTTAAAATTATATAAACCTTATTTATATATAAGATTTATATAAGCCTGCGTATATGAAGCGCCAGGTAACCCACTTCGTCTTCAGGAACCTCTTTACCCAGTTTTTCAGAGATAAAATCGCATATGCGCTGTGCTATTTTAAATTCTTTTTTCAATTGCCGCTTTACTGATGGCAACAACACGTTTTCCAGAGGTTTACCTGATTCTATTCGATCTATTGAATACCTCAAATGGGATATCAGCCTTGACATCTCCATTGACTTTTTATCTAAATCTACGTGTAACGTCTGCCGTATCATGTCGGTAATATCTTTTATCAACCTGGTACGCTTCAGGCTTTCAGATACCTCCTGATTAACCCTTGCTGAATGAATATGAAGGGCTATAAAACCTATTTCACTTTCAGGTAGGGCTACATGCAACTTTTCTTTAATCAAATTTATAGCGCTTCGAGCTATCTCATATTCCCTGGGATACATGGCTTGAATCTCGTACATAAACGGGTTGACGATTTCAATGCCTTCATTCATGCGTTTTATAGCAAAATTTATGTGATCAGCCAAACCTACATGTATATGAGAATTTAGCTTCTCACCCAGGGCACTTTCTGCCATGGCAATGATTTCTTCGGAGACAGCTAATATATCGCCTTCTACAACCTGGAGCAGTTTTTTATAATTGTTTTTCTCCAGAGGGTCGATTTTGATGTATTTTTCTTCGATCTTTTTTTCTTCTGTTATTACATCCCCTCTTTTTTTGCCAAAACCTATTCCCTTACCTAAAAGCACATAAACATCATCGCCCTTTTCGGCGACGACTACGTTGTTGCTCAGTGGCTTTATTATTTCATAATTTTCATCCATAAAATTTTACACCTTCCTCATTATATAATATCTGATGCAATAATTCAATATATTTTTTGTGATTCACAATTTACAATATTTCATAATTAAGTACATTTGGGTTTTAAAAATGTTATTGCAAGGTATATAATTGTATTGATAGCAAAAGATGCCTTTTGGGAGAATAAATACAAGGCGGGTGGGGTCAATTAGGGATAATAGAATTTTTAAACTCTTATTTTATATAAAGCCATATTTGCCCATCATAATTATTAGCGTTATTGTAACGTTTATACTTAGTTTAATCAACATATTTGTGGCCAATTATATGAAAATAATGACGGATACAGTTTTAAAGGGGAATTGGAGCGATTTCATAAGAACTGTATATTTTTTAATATTCATAATGATCACAGGCTTTATATTGAAGTACATAAATAGGTACCTCATAGGGCGATTTACATCAGGCAGTATGTGCTCCATGAGAAGACTGTTTATAAACAGGATTTTTAATATGCCTGTAAGCTATCTGGAGTCAAGAAATACCGGGGATATAATATCAGTATTTACCAATGACATGAACAAGGTTCAAAGTTTTTTGCAGAGCCATTTGCAGGATTTGCTGTATCAGCCTCTTGCTTTTATAAGTGCTTTTGTTTATCTTTTTACCATTAATAGACCAATCACCATCATAAGTACCGTCGTACTACCTCTCGTGATGTTTTTAACAAATAAAATAACAGGTTCACTGGAACAGTATGCCTTTAAGCTACAAGAACGGTTAGGGCAATCTAATTCCATATTAGAGGATGTAATAATGGGAATGCCCATAGTGAAGTCCTTTAACCTGCAGGATTTAATGTATGATAAATACCGTAAGATTATCCGCGGCGTAATCAATGAGGGAATAAATATAGAAAAACGTCGGCTTTTGATCAGAATTTTTACCACAGTTCTTGGGTTAACACCATATTTATTGTTTGCGGTTTATGGAGGGTATTTATCGTTGCACGGCTATATGACAGCGGGCGATATGATTGCGTTTTTGAGTTTACTGGAATATCTATATGCCCCGCTAACTGTTATACCTTATATTGCCAGCGACATTAAGGTAGATATGGCTTCATTTACTCGCCTGTTCGAGATTCTGGATCAACCAGTTGAATCACGGGATGGGCGCAGATTTTTATTGGAGCCAAATCAGCCGGTTATAAGTTTTAACGATGTATATTTTTCCTATGATGGACAGAATGATGTACTCAAGGGATTAAGTTTTGATTTACCAGAAGGGCATAAGGTAGGCCTGGTGGGCGAAAGCGGGAGCGGAAAAAGCACGATATTTAAACTGATTTGCGGTTTTTACAGACATCAAAAAGGTCAGGTAAAAATATATGGTCATGACATATCTGAATGGGACATCAAAGCGTTGAGATCCCAGATATCACTGGTTTCTCAGGATACATATCTTTTCCCATGTACCATAGAAGAAAATATAAGGTATGGAAGACCTGATGCCACAAGGGAGGAGGTAATTCAAGCTGCAAAGCTGGCCAACGCCCATGACTTTATAGTAAAGCTACCACAGGGTTATGATACAGTAGTGGGAGAGAGAAGTACCAATCTATCAGGGGGCGAGAGGCAGAGGATAGCCATAGCCAGAGCCATACTGAAGGATGCGCCGATATTGCTGCTGGATGAGGCCACATCAGCACTGGATTCACAGTCAGAGACATTGGTTCAGCAGGCGCTGGAAAGGCTGATGAAAAATCGGACGGTACTGATGATAGCCCACAGGCTTTCGACCATCAGAAATGCGGATGAGATTTTTGTATTGAGGGATGGGAAAATTGTAGAACGAGGCAATCACGATGAACTGATGGAGAGAGGCGGGCTGTACAGGCAGCTGTATCTGGAACAGTTTGCCAACATGCCACAAGTAACCTAAAAAAGTCATTTTCTATCGCTTATTATCTGGTATAATATATTATAAAGACATTTTTAAAAGTGAGAGAAGAGGGGGAGGTTTATGAATAAAATAGTTAAAAATTTGATTTTATTTTTATTATCGGGATTGATTTTATTTACTGTCACAAAAGCAGCTACACTAAATTCCCGTATGGAAATTCCCATAGCAATGGCAGGTGGTGCTGTGGGTTTTGCAGTTCTTGAATATTTCGATAAGGTTCTAAAAGAAAAGAGCAAATAAGGGAGATAAGGGAATTATAGCTTCGTTACAAGGTAAATTTATCGGATTGACGCACATATTGCGAAAAAACGAGGTGAAGGACATGCCATTAAATGTGGTTTTAGTAGAACCCGAGATACCCCAGAACGCGGGAAATATAGCCAGGACCTGTGTCCTTACGGGCAGTAGATTGCACATGGTGAGGCCCTTTGGTTTTATCCTTGACGAAAAGCGTATAAGGAGAGCTGGACTTGATTACTGGCCATACCTGGACCTTGTTGTTCATGACAGTCTTGACAAATTCTTAGAGCAGTACGGAGATAAAAAGTTGTATTTAGCCACGACTAAAGGGAAAAAATATTACACGGATGTTCACTATGAGGAGGATGCGTTTATCCTGTTTGGCAAAGAATCGGCAGGATTGCCGCGTTGGCTTATACAACAACATGAGGAAGATGCTATAAGGATACCCATGAGCCAGAGGATACCTGATAGATCTTTAAATCTTTCCAATTCTGTGGCAATCGTTGTGTACGAGGCATTAAGGCAGCTGGGTTTTCCCGCTTTATGTTAATTTTGATATAAATTGTAAGTGTGATATAATAATCGGTAGTGTATCAAAAGTTATATTAGGTCAGGAGGTGGGTGGTATTATGAAAGAGTTTATCGAGCTTTTGAAGTCAAGGAGGAGCGTAAGAGCTTTTATAGATAAGCCGATTCCCAAAGAGGTTCTGGAGGATATAGTGGACTGTGGGAGGCTGGCCCCTTCGGGGAGAAACGGTCAGCCGTGGCATTTCGTGGTCATTACCAACAAAGATACCTTGAAGTATATATCTGAGCAGGCCACTTACGGCAAATTCATAAAAGATGCTGCCGCCTGTATAATAGTGTACTGCGAGAAAGACAACGACCACCATCTGGAAGATGGAGCGGCGGCTACAGAAAACATAATATTAGCCGCAAAGGCTTACGGCATAGGGACGTGCTGGGTGGCAGGCTACGATAGGACCTACGAGCAGGCCATAAACAAATACCTGGGGATACCTGAAAATCTGAGGATGATATCCATAATCCCCATGGGCTATCCTGCTGCAGAACCTCGTATGCCGCAGAAGAGGTCCCTTGATGAAGTAATCCACTGGGAGAGGTACTGAAGGCAAAATTTAAATCAGACAGGAGGTTTTAATATGCTTTTAAAAGACAAAGTCGCCATAATAACAGGCGCAGGTTCCGGATTTGGTCGTGAGACATCACTGCTGTTTGCCCAAGAAGGAGCAAAAATCGTTGCAGTAGACTACAACAGCGAGAGTGGGCAAAAAACCGCCGATGATATAAAGGCCAACAACGGAGAGGCTATCTTCGTGAAGGCCGATGTCTCAAAAGAGGAAGATGTCAAGAGATTTGTAGACGAAGCAATTAAGGCTTTCGGTAAACTGGACATTATATTTAACAATGCAGGTATATACATACCGGGGAATGCTGAAGCGCTGGCGTCAGAAGATTGGGATAAGGTGATCAATATCAACCTCAAAGGAGTATTCCTAGGGTGCAAATATGCTATTCCGTATTTGAAGAAAAACGGCGGCGGGGTAATTATAAACACTGCATCGGCCGCAAGCTTAATAGGATTTCCCGATGCCGTAGCGTATGCAGCATCCAAAGGCGGCGTGCTGTCGTTGACCAAAGCGATAGCTGTAGATCACGCCAAAGACAACATAAGAGCTAATTGCATATGCCCTGGCACTGGAGAAACAGGCATGACCAGAGAAGTGCTGGAGAATAAGGAACTGAGGGAGATGTTCCTGGCACCCATACCATTGAAGAGGTTCGCACAGCCCATAGATGTGGCCCATGCAGCCCTCTTTTTAGCTTCGGATATGTCTTCATATATAACAGGCGTAGCCCTTCCGGTAGATGGCGGCTGGACCATGTCATAGAAAGGTGATTAAAATACGTGATTTTTTAAAAAGAAATGCCCATGTACTGATTATCGTAGCTTTATCGTTATTTTTGATCTATGAGCTTTTTCTTAATTACAGTTATTCTTCACATATTTATCAAGTTGATAAAGTACAGTACCACAACGCAATAATGGAATTGGATAATTTGATTATGCAATATCAAGCATTAAAAAAAGAGGGCTTAAATAGAGAAAAGCTCGTCGATTTACTGCAAAATACCGAATTCCAATTGATCGAAATAACAAATACCCTATACCCTATTAACAAAGATATGAAGACTAAAAGGCAGCTCTTTGATGAAGTAATTGCTCAAATAGGCCAAATGAAATTGACTATATTTAAAAATAATGTGCCGTCGTATATCGACAGATATTTCGACATATTGGATAAAATTTATTTAAAAATGGGAACGTTGACGCCGGAAGAGAGAAAGAAGCGTTCAGAGATATATATAGATGATAAAAAAGCTGAAGAAGTTAGATCCCTTATAAATTCATTAAAATCGCTCATTAAATAAATTACCCTATCCATGTTAAAATTTATTTTGTCGAGGTGATATGCGCCTCGATTTTTATATGCGTGCGGCATGTGCATGACATAGACGGTGAAAGTCCGTTACGGGAGTTGATAACACCAACCATAGCCAAGGGTGCCCAGGGGCTGAAACTAAGGTAAACGAAAGGAAAAGTGCGGTAAAGCAGCCATAGAAGATATATTTATATGGAATTTATTGTATTCGACTTTTTTTATTTATAGCTTCGAATAAAGAATATATAATATATATGTTGAGCTGTAAAAAAAAGACAAGCGGTGTAATGTCAAGTGGTATTTTTTGGAACCTTGAAAAATAAAGGCCTCAAAAACTCTAAAAAAGACAACACTTAATAAACCCACCATATATTGGATAATAATGGAAGGAAACTTAGCTGATATTCAGTTAAATGTATTTGCTAAATCTATCCATTACCTCCCGGTTGGTAGATTTGGCCTTTGCTCAGCAAGGCAAAGACCAGTCTCACAAGCTTACGTGCCGTTAAGACGAGGGCTCTCTTATGCTGGTGTTTGGTAACCTCATTGTACTTCTTGCAGTAAAAATCAGCATACTCTTTTGCGTGTATCCTTACGCAATTGGCTGCTTCTACAAGAT